>JAIVGW010000383.1:0-5295 GCA_020201415.1 Lentisphaerota bacterium | reverse complement strand
GCGCATGCCGATCGCGATGAAATGCTGGAGTGGCTGGCCGACGTCAAACAGGATCCGCGCCGGGTGTTCATTACCCATGGTGAGCAAGACGCGGCCCAGGCCTTCGCGGACACGCTCAAGGAAACCCGCGGGTGGGAAACCGTCATTCCCGATTTTGGCGATGCTTTCACACTATGACCAGGAGCCCCTGGATCATTAATGTACGGATGCAACCACTTTCAGGTCATGGGCTCATGGGGTTGCGCGGCCGGTTCTTGAAGATAATCAGCGCGCCACCGAGAATCAGCAGGGCCAGGATCAGCAGGGCGGTTGGCCAGACCGGTCGCGTGGCGTCGCTTGCCGCAGGTGTATTTTCGGCAGGGTGCGCGGGCATAACATTGGTTGCCGTCGTCGGTTGCGGCGGCGTTTTTTTGGGCGCTTTGAGAAACCCCTGGCTCAGCAATTCAGCCGTCTTGCGGTCGCGGGTCTGCTTATCCGGTGAACCCAGCACCACGGCAATCAGCCGCGTGTCGCCGCGTTTGGCAGTGGCGATGATGGTGTAGCCGGCCAGGCGAAAGTAGCCGGTCTTGAGCCCGTCGCACCCCTCGAAATCCTTGAGCAAGTTATTGTGCGTACGCATTATGAAGGGTGGGTTTTCACGGAAAGTGCGTTCAGTCGTCGAGGTATAGCGCAGGGCCCCGGGATGGCGCAGGATGAAGGCGCGGGCCAGGCGGGATAAATCGCGAGCCGTAGAGATATCCGGTCGTTGCCCGGCGGCCGGCGGCAGGCCGTGTACGGAATGAAACTCCGAGGATCGCATGCCCAGATTGCGGGCGTAGGCGTTCATCAGCGCCTCGAAATTGTTCCGGCTACCGGCTACATGGATGGCCAGAGCCAGGGCGGCATCGTTGGCGGATTGGACCGTCAGGGCGTAGAGCAGCTCATCCACGGTGAATGCTTCATTTTCCTTGAGGTAAACCTGGGAGCCGCCCATGCGGGCGGCTTCGGCGGTGACGTTAACCTGGTCGGTCAGCCGCAGACGGCCGGCCTCGACCTGGTCGAGAATGATCAGCAGGTCCATAAGTTTCAGGACGCTGGCGGGATACCCCGGGATATCGGACTGATCCTCGAATAGAATCATGCCGGTATCGGCGTCAATCACGATGGCGCCGAGGTATGGTGAGCCAACACGTTGATCAATGGGTGCGCGTCCGCCTTGGGCGAAGGCAGTTGGTGCGGCGGTCAAAAAAGCGGCCAGCAGGCCGGCCGCCGCCATTATCCGTCTAGTACATTTTTTCATGGAGCCTCATATATGCCATCAGAGCTGTCTGCTCAGGATTTCGTGCCCAGCGCCTGACAGGCGACAATGGCGGCAATGCCTACAATGTCATCGGCCGAACAGCCGCGCGAAAGGTCGCTGGCGGGGCGTTGCAATCCTTGGAATACCGGGCCGTAGGCCGCGGCATGGGCCAGGCGTTCCGTAAGTTTGTAACAGGTGTTGCCGACATTCAGGTCGGGGAATACCAGGACGTTGGCCTGGCCGGCGATGGGGCTGTCGGGCGCCTTGCCGGCGCAGATGGAGGGGATCAGGGCGGCGTCGGCCTGTAATTCGCCGTCAATGTCCGCCTCCAGGCCGAGGGTCTTGGCGCGTTCCTGCGCCAGGGCGGTGGCCTTGATTATCTTGTCCAAAACGGGGTGTTTGGCGCTGCCCTTGGTGGAGAAGGAAACCATGGCGATTTTGGGGCGGGTGTTAAGCAGCGCCCGGGCGCTGCGGGCGGATATCGGCCGTGGCATGGGTGGCTCCGGCAACAAGGCCATCGGCATGGCCGTTTCGAACCATCATGGCGCCGAAGGCCACTTCATCGGTCATAACCTGTCGGGCCTCATCCGCGGTCAGCGTCTGCTTGCCCTGGCGCAGTTCCCGGTAAGTGCGGATGAATCCATCGAGCAAGGGAGAGTTGACGGGATCAATGACTTCAAAACGCTCCATTTCAATCGCGTTATCCTTGCAAAGACCGGTGATTTGATCCCGGTTGCCCAGGACCGTGACCCGGCCCAGGCCCTGTTGCACGATTTTGTACGCGGCTACGACGGTGCGCGGGTCGGCACCCTCCGGCAGGACAATGTGCTGCGGCTCCTGTTTGGCGCATTCCCAGATCAGTTCAATGGCGTTCATACGGGCGATTTCCTTTGGCTGCGGTTGAAGTCCGTCGTAAAAAATATTTGCTAACTTTAGCACTAATGGCGTAACGATGCAACTTCCGGATGCTGTCCCCTGTTTGGCGGTCGGCAATTCTGGACTGAATGATGCGCACTTGTGCAATATGGCACTGAAAAAAGGTGAAACCTGAAAGCTGAAAAAGAGCCGCCTCCGCTTGCATTGAAGAGATCCGATTGTACGAGCAGGTGTAAGAGTACGTGGCTGTCGCGTATGGGGTGGCCAGCGGAAAGCGGCGTCGAGCCGCCGCACTCCAAAATATCATCAAGCAGTTCATGATATCATACTGGGGGGGTAAAGGCGGCCGTTTCCGAGTCCGAGGTTTTGGGGCTGCACAGGACGCTTGATTGCGGCGACTTTCTATGCTTAAATTCCGGGCGCGGGATTGCCACGCTGAATGAATATTCCGTTTGCCGCCGTTCTTACGGGTCCTTGATCATCTTTGCCACGCTGTCGGCTTCCTTTATCGGCGGCGGTTTTTCGATGGGCAATGCCGCGAAGGTCTATGCCATCGGTATTGTATCGGTAGTGGGGCTTTGGGGATTCAGCCTGAAGGAGTTTTTTGTAGCGATGTTCATTGCGCCACGGGTGCACCATCTGCGGCAGTGCATTTCCACCGGGGATGTGATGGCCATCAACTACGGCAAGAGCGGTCGAATTATTGCCGGTGTGCTAGGAGTGCTGGTATGCACGGGTATTACCGGCGCGCAGGTGGGAGCGATGGGCGCGGTATTTGCGCAGTTCACCGGCGTATCATTGCTAACGGGCATTCTGATCGGTTGCGGCATTGTGATTGCCTACACCACCGCCGGCGGCATGCGCGCGGTGGTGCGCACGGATGTGGTCCAATTCGTGCTGTTGGGCGTGACCATTCCGCTTACTCTGGTGCTGGGGTTGCGGGCGGTTGGCGGAGTGGCTGGGCTGCGCGCCGGAGTGCCGGCCGGGCATCTGGCGCTTTTCCATGGTCAGATGACCCCCATGATGGTCTTTTCGCTTTTTCTATCGTTCATGCTGGGTGAAACACTGGTGCCGCCTTATCTGCAACGACTGTTGATCGGCCGCAATTCCCGGGCCACGGCGGAGGGCACGCTTTACAGCGCGATATTTTCCGTGCCGTTTTTTGCGGTGACGGGTCTGATCGGGCTGGTGGCGTTGGCATTGGCGCCGGGCCTGGAGGGCAACGCCCCCATGCCTTTCCTGGTGCAACATGTTTTACCGGTTGGACTGCGCGGTCTGGCAATTGCGGGGATCATCTCGATCGTCATGTCCTCGGCCGACTCGTTTTTAAATGCCGCCTCGGTGGCGCTGGTTAATGACATCGTGCGGCCGTTGGCGCCGCGTCCGATCAGCGAGCGCGCAGGCCTGCGTTATGCCCGGCTGACAACCCTGGCAGTGGGATTGGGTTCGGTCTGGTTCGCCCTCAGCATTGAAAATGTGCTCGATATTCTATTGTTCTCCTACAATTTCTGGGCGCCGGTTGTGTTGGTGCCGTTGGTCGCAACCATGCTGGGCGTCCGAGCCCGGCAGAAAACTTTTTTGGTTGGGGCGTTGTGCGGGGTATTGGCGCTGTCCGCCTGGCACTGGATATTGCGGGATCCGCTCGGAATCGACGGCTTGGTTATCGGCGTGTTGGCCAATTTTATTGCTTTTGGCGCTATGCATCAAATCGACCGTAGTGTCGGGCAGGCGGAAAAATCATGTATGTCCGCCGGATGAATGCCGGGTGGGGGATTATTTGCCGACGCAAAACCGGCTGAAGATCTCGTTTAGCAGCTCCGGGTAATAGGATGTACCCAGGATTTGTCCCACGGCTTCGGCGGCGGCGCGAATGAATGTGGCGGCGGGGACCAGCAGGTCCTCGCGACCGCTTTGCAGCAGTTCGCGCGCTTGGTTGATGCTGGCGTGGGCCTCCGTCAGTAGATTGCGATGGCGGGCTGAAATCACGGCCTGGGGCTTGTTTTGATTTGCCAGGTCGCCCGCCAGTCGTTGACTGAGCGCGTGTTTGACCTGATCCAATCCGTGGTCCTGCGTCAAGGCGGTTGCGATGGTTGTCCGGCCCGGTAAATCGGATGGAGTTGTTCGTGCCGGCAGGTCGCTTTTATTAAGCAGAATCAGGCAGCGTTCCGGCGGCAGTTCTTCCAAGTGGGTCAAATCATCCGGCTGTGGGGGCGTGGAGGCGTCGATCACATACAGCAGTAGGTCGGCCCGTCCGGCAATGGCGCGGGCGCGTCTGACGCCTTCCTGTTCCACCAAACATTCAGATTCGCGCAGGCCGGCGGTGTCGATCAGGCGCACGGGGAATCCGTCCAGCAGCAGCGTTTCCTCGATGATGTCGCGGGTTGTGCCGGGGGTAGGGGATATGATCGCCCGGTCGGCGGACAGCAGGGCGTTCATCAGGGTTGACTTGCCGACATTGGGGCGCCCGGCAATCACTACTACCGCGCCCTCGCGCAGCAGATGCCCCTCCTCCCAGGTCGCCAGCAGGTTGACGATCAGGGCCGCTGCCTGTTGCAGGCTGTCCAGAACTTCGGCCATGAGTTGCGGTGGGGTGTCGTCCTCGCTGAAATCGAGCGTGGCTTCCACATGGGCCGCCGCCTTCAGCAGCAGCGCGCTGATTAGTTGCAAAGGGACGCTGAGTTTGCCTGCGAGCTGTTCCAGGGCTGCCGCCGCCGCGCGTTCGCTACGCGACCTGATCAGGTCCAGCACGGCTTCAGCCTGGGTCAGGTCCAGGCGTCCGTTGAGAAAAGCACGTCGGGTGAATTCCCCCGGTTCCGCCGGCCGGGCCCCGGCATCCAGAACCGACTGCAGGATGCGGCGGGCCGGCACACTGCCGCCATGGCCTTGGAACTCCACCACGTCTTCGCCGGTGTAACTGTGCGGGGCGCGCATGATCAGCAGCAGCACCTCGTCCATGATTGTGCCCTGGCTTTCAACAATACCGTGCCGCAGCAAACGCCGGGCCTGGAAGTTTTGCGGACGTCCGCCCCGGCGACGGAACACCCTGCGTGCAATGTTAATGCTGTCGGGACCGGAGACCCGGACAATGGCAATACCTGCCGGGCCGGCGGCAGTGGCAATGGCTGCGATAGTATCGGATG
>JAIVGW010000382.1 GCA_020201415.1 Lentisphaerota bacterium | reverse complement strand
CGGACCTGGGGCTGATCCGGCGTGAGCGGTTCGAGACCATCTGGCAACTGCTGATGTCGGAAGACGGCTACCGCGAGGTCAGCGGGTCGTTCGGCCGGCCCAGGCCGTGAAGAAGGTGTTAGGGAAAGATTTGGAGTGCGGCGGCTCGACGCCGCTTTGCTTCTGAAACCCCTCACACCTTCCTCTTCTGTCTAACACCTCGCACCTAACACTAGGTTGTGGTGTTTTGCGTTCTTTGCACACAAGCTTTATCGTGAGCCTTGTCGCGAGCTTTGTCGATTCCGGTGCAGTCGGGGAGTCCGACAAAGCTTGCGACAAAGCTCGCGACAAAGAAATGATAAGTTTCACCCCTGCATCATCCGGGCCGCCCCGGGGCCTTTACTAACCTGTAACTTCACGGTTTTCCAAACTCGTATTCCGCTCTCGTCGTACGCTATCGTCAACCGGCGTACGGTAATGTGTCCATGCATTGATCATAAGTCTTCTCTATAAGCAGACGATGGGCTTTCCCAAGGGAATCGGTGAACGAGATCGAACGACGAGAACGGGGAACGAGTGAGATGGGGGCATTTATTTTGGATACTGGATATTCAGATCCTCGAAAACCTGATGGAGCGTGCGACATGACGCGGCCGGCCTGAACACTTAACACTTGAACTCTTTCAACGAAGTTAACTAGAATTACATATATCTGAGGTTCTTGCAAAACCCCAGCGGCTCGGCGAGACGCCTCGCCCTACCTTCCCGGGTTGCTGCCGAAACGGGTAGGGCGAACCGTCTCGGTGAGCCGAAGATGAATGCGGTCGTGGGGTTTTGCAAGAGCCTCATCTGTTATAAATTCCCATATTTAAAGAAAATCTTTTGCGGATTAAAAAATCTGTCCGATACCCATCAATAGAAAGGGCCGTGATTATGAAGCGGAATTCAGCTGGACGTCTGGTGTGGTTGTCGTTGGTCTGGTGTCTTCCGGTGGTATTGTTTGCCGGGGGGTATATCGTCCGGGACGGGCAGCCTTTGGCTGAAATCGTTACGGCGGACGATGCGCCCGGTTCCGTCAGGCTGGCCGCCCTGGAATTCCGTGATTACATGGAAAAGATCAGCGGCGCCAGCCTCCCGGTACGGACGGAGTCGGAAATTGAACAGTCGGCCGGTGAATTGTTGCCCGGCCGGATTTTTATCGGCGCGAGCCGTTTTACGGAGCCGCTCGGCGTGCGCGGTGACGATCTAGAGTGGGGCGCTTATCGTATCAAAAGCGGTGACGGTTGGCTGGCGCTTATCGGCAACGATGCCGTCTTTACGCCCAGAGGCATTTATTCCATGAGTAGGAATCAGTGGCAAAATGAAGGGCAGAAAGCCTGGGATGAAGCGACCGGCGCCTTTTGGATCAACCCGATCGGCGCGGGCATATCCCGTCAGTACAATGCCGAGTTCGACCTGTGGAGCTACGACGAGAAAGGTACGCTCAATGCCGTCTACGGGTTCCTGTACGGGTTGGGTGTGCGCTGGTTCATGGCCGGCGATCTGGGGGAAATCGTGCCGGCACAATCAACCATCGCCTTGCCGGAAATTGATCAAACCGTGCGGCCGGATTTCAATATACGCATGGTGAATTATTCCCGCTATGGTCTCGGCAACAATCCAGCGGAGCGCGATGCGATCATTTGGTCGCTCCGGCTGGGCGTAAACAAACCCTTCGGATGGAACACGCATCATGGCATTGCCAACATCACCCGCCGCGAAGAGGTGCGCGAAAAGCATCCCGAGTTTTTTGCTCTTTTCGGAAGCGATCGTCAATTACAGGTGCGCACCGCCGCCGCCTGCTTGTCAAGCCCGGGACTGTTCGAGGAGAATCTGCGCTTTGCGCGCTTCCTGTTCGACATGTACGATGTGCCGGTGGTGGACGTCATGCCCGATGACGGATTTTCCTCGATCTGCCAGTGTGACCTGTGCCGGGATCAGGCGACCCCGGAACGCGGCCGCCAGGGCCTACTCTCGGATTATGTCTGGGATTATATCAACCGCCTTGCCATCGAAGTGGGCAAAAGCCATCCGGGCAAGTACATCAAGTGCGGGGCCTACAGCACTTATTGGTTGCCGCCGGAAAAAATTGACCGGCTCAGCGATAATATCATCGTGTATCTGGTCAATGCACGGCGCCGCGTGAATATCGAGGAGTGGGAAAAACAGCTGCGCCGGGAAGTGGCCCGGGAGTGGCAGGCTAAAACTGGCAACCCGATCCTGACATTTCAGAATCCCGGCTCCGGGGCCAATACACCGCGCATTTTCGCCGATGACATCCAGGGTTTACGGCCGGCGACTGGCGCTCTTCGAAGAAGGATTGAGCGGCATCAAGCAGTACTACGGCAAGATCAAGGATGGACGGGTTGATGTGCCGGTTTATACTTTGACCCGCGCAACGGAGGCAATGCAGGCAATCGTCATTAATGGCCGGCTTGACGAGCCGTTCTGGAGCGAATTGCCGGGGCGGTTAACCGAGTTGCAAACCGGCGAGGCAGTCAAATATGCCACTGAATTCAAAATCGGTGTCCATGATAACGACCTCTATTTAGGAATTCTATGCCGGGACGAGCCCGGACAGCCTTTGAACGCAATGGAATTGCCGCGCAATGATTTTGCGCTCTGGCAGGGTGATGTGGTTGAAATCCTGCTGGAAACGCCCGAGCATTCCTACTATCAGATCGCGGTCAATCCGGTAGGTTCGCTGGCGGATTTGGATCGTGGAGCCGGTCTGGCGCATGGTCCCCGATGGGATGCCCAGGCGGAGGTGGCCGTACATGTCGATCAGGAATCCGGCTACTGGAGTGTGGAAATGCGCATTCCGTTCACGCCCAGCACGCAGGACCCGCTGCATGAAGTGGTCGGTCCGCCGCCGACCGCCGACAAACCATGGCATTTCAACCTTTGCCGCCAGCGGATACGCGGACAGGACGCCGAGACGGAAGTGTCGGCCTTTTCGCCAACCGGTGAACGCGGATTTCACAATATCCTTAAATTCGGTGTGCTGAAGTAATTGCGTATAACCTTGTGCTTCTTCACTGTAGGGCTCACGCCGACACCGTGCCGGGCGTTATGCTTGTCGCGCTTGAGCGGGACCGCAACCATCCGGACATTTGAAGGTAACTCCGTTGGACGGTCATAAACTATGCGGCCGGACGGATCGGGCCTGTGAAGGACTGTAACCCATGACGCGTTTGAAGGTTTTCGAGAAACTGTAAGGGTCGGCAAAACCGGATTCCGTGGCGATTTCGGATACCGAGCGTTGATGTTGCTGCAGTTCGTTCAGGGCATGTGTCATCTTGCGTTGGAGCAGGTAATTGTGCGGCGGGCAGTCGGCATAGCGCTTGAACAGCCGGCACAGGCGGGCATGCGTGGTGCCGAAGCGCTGGGCCAAGTCGGACACGCTGCAGATTTCCGGTGAAAAGCATGCGGGCCGGGTCTTCCGTGGCTTTGGCGCGATCGTGTTCCTGGCGGATGCTTTGCAGCAACGGCACCAGCAGGCCGGCGACAATGTCGCTGGCGGCGGGATAGCCGCGGCTGGCGGCCGTCAGCATGCAGTGAAAAAGTGATTCAATGTTGGCGCAATCGCCGGGATTGAATAGCCGGGTTTTTCTGCCCAGGCTTTCGCCCACCACCATGTTGGCGGCCTGGTCGCGGATGACAACAATGATCAAACGCAGGCCCTGAGCGGCATCCACGCGCAGTTCCCAGGTGCGGGGTTCCTGGGCGAGATAAATGATGTTGCCCGGTCCGGCGCTCAGGTGTTCGGTTTCATCATCGATGTTTATCCGGCCTTCCAGAATACAGGCGATGAAGCTGCTGTCATGGCCGCGTCGGTTAAGCCGGCAATCATTACACCAATGCTCCTGGGCCACGCGCAGGACCCAGGGCAATCCGGAAGTCGGCTGGTTCAGGATATAGCCGCGTTTACTGATTAATTCCGGTCTGATTTTAGGTTTTGCTTGCATGTGTTAAAAATAGACATTAAATAGTCAAATATCAACATTTTCATTAGTAAAAATGCTGGTAATTTTTAATGATGGATTAAAAAACAGTACAAACAGCCATGCAAGGTGTCGGGAGGGAAATTCAAAAATGCACAAGGATGATCCGAATGTTTTGATTGTCTTTACCGATATGCAGCGGGCTGATACAATCCGGGCCCTGGGAAATGATGTTATCAAGACTCCCCATCTGGATCGATTGGTGCGGGAAGGAACGGCGTTCACAAATTGCTTCACTCCGTCACCCGTCTGTGTGCCGGCGCGCTGTTGCATGCATTATGGCATGTATCCCCAGCGTACGGGTCTATTCGCCAATGGCCGGATGATGGATGATAACGGCATGTCCTATCCCGCCGTGCTGGGCCGGCACGGCTACCGGACGCATGCCATCGGCAAATGCCATTTTACCAAGGATCATAA
>JAIVGW010000381.1 GCA_020201415.1 Lentisphaerota bacterium | reverse complement strand
ATAATGAGAGTCGCGGCAAGGATAAGACGGCCGCCGGGGAGGCTGAAGCCAAATGGTCTGAAATTGAAAAAATCAAGGAAGCTCAGCCCCTGGCTCTGCATTGGCGCCGTATCGGGCGTGGAAATGTAAAGAACAGTCCCATGCCCAAGGAGTTCAAGTAAAGGTTAGTTCGTGCGGATTAATCAACCCAACAGGAGGTGCAGTATGAAAAAATCAGGATTGCATTTGGAAATGAAATTGACGGGCTGTCTGCTGGCAGGCTGTCTGGCCCTGGCTGCCGGAGCGGCTTGCGCTGAGGAATCCGAGAAGGATGGTTGGAAGCTGTTGTTCCATGACGACTTCAATCGTAAGGAGTTGGGCGAAGACTGGCAGGTGGTCAATGGTGAATGGGAGATCGTGGACGGCGCGTTGCGCGGCAGCGGCACTTTGCTGACCAGCAAGGGCATTCCCGCGGATTATCCGCCCGGGTTCCAGCGTATTGAATACAAGGCGGTCACCGATGTGCAGCCGATTATTTTCTTCCCGGACCGGCCCAAGCCCAAAGTCAGTGTCGGCGACATGGGTTGTATCATTCATGCCCAGCCATCGGAAGCCGGCGCGCCGACGCGCACTGGTTATTTCTTCCAGTTCGGCGGGTTCCATAACACGCGCAATAATCTGAGTCGCGCCGGCACCAACCTCATCACCGACGAAGATGAAGCCAATATGATCGAAGTCGACAAGGTGCATACAATTGTCGCGGAAAATGATCAGGGTAAATTGCGTTTCATGGTGGACGGCAAACTCATCTATGAAGTGGATGAGCCCCAGTCGATTCTCGGACCGGATTACGATCGCGTGGGATTCTATTTCTACACCGCCGCCAAGGTGATGGATGTAAAAGTCTATGTCAAGCGCCTGGCGGACGATTTTGATCTGGACTGAGTTAATGGCAATTAAGAATCCTAATCTGTTGTTCGTTTTCACGGATCAGCAGCGTCTGGACACGCTGGCCTGTTACGGGAACAACAAGTTGCAGATGCCTAATCTGAATCGGCTGGCGGACAGTGCGGTGGTTTTCGAACAACCGCACTGTACCCAGCCGGTATGCACCCCCTCGCGCGGTTCGCTGATGACGGGATTGATGCCGCATGCCCATGGCGCGCCCAACAACAACATCCTTCTGAATGCGGATGCGCGTTGTCTGCCCGAATTGCTCGACCCGGAAAAGCGTGCGCATTACCACACCGCTTACATGGGAAAATGGCATCTGGGCGACGAGATATTCGCCCAGCATGGATTCGAGCAATGGTTGTCCACCGAAAGTTATACGCATTACTTTAGCTCCGGTCGCGACCGCTCGCGGCGTTCCAGTTATTATCATTTCCTGATGGATGCCGGATTTGTGCCGGCGCGTCCCGAAGGGGGGGAGGATGGCTTCAGTCGCGATTTTGCCTGCCGTCTGGCGGAACGCTACGGCAAACCTCATTTCCTGGGGTCCCGTGCCTCGGAATTCATCCGGGATAACGAGGGACGCCCCTGGATGCTGGCGGTGAACTTCCTGGAGCCGCACGGTCCGTTCCAGAGTCCGCGTGACCTGCAATATGATCCTGAAGAGGTTGACCTGTCGCACAACTGGCGCGATGTTCCCGGTGATGATCAGCCGGCGTTCCTTAAGCGTAATCAGATGGAAGAGGGCCCCTTGCGCCGGGTAACCGCGCGTTACTGGGGGATGAACAGCCTGGTGGACACGCACGTCGGCCGGATTCTGGACGCGCTGGACGCAACGGGCCAGCGTGATAATACCATTATTGTATTCACCAGCGATCACGGGGAGATGATGGGGGCGCACGGCCTGATGAGCAAGGGCGTGATGTTCAAGGAAGCCGTGCAGGTGCCGATGCTCCTGCAATTGCCGGGACAAAAGGCCCAGGGCCGCATTGCCGGCCCGGTAAGCCAGATTGATCTGGTGCCGACGCTCCTGGAGCTGATGGGCGAGCAGTCGGAAGACAAGGGGTTGCATGGGCAATCGCTGGCCGGACTCTGTCGTGAGGCGTCTGAGGGCCAGACGATGAATGCCGAAGATGGCGCTTCACCCTGTGTCATCGAATGGAATCCCGGTAAGCAGGCCTGCAAAGCCGTGGTGCTGACCATTGTTACCCGACGTGAACGTTACAGCCATTACTCTAATGGCGAGGAAGAGCTGTACGATCTGCAGGAAGATCCGCGCGAGGTGAAAAACCTGGCGGGAGATTCGTCGCGCCGTCCCAGGATTATGGAATTACGCGCGCAATTGGCGGCATGGCAGAAAAATGTCAAAGACACGGCTGAACCCATTCAGTCTTGAAAAAAATGTGTTAGAGGATGCGCCGATAGGCGCAGGGTCATGGCGGCGACTGTCCAATGCCGGTCAGCCGCCTACGATTTCAGTTTTCACAAAAGGATGGAGTTTATGAAGCAGCGCAAGCGTTACGTACATGTAGGCACCGGCGGTCGTGGTCTTTCGTTTATGAAGTGCATGGTCAAGGATTGGCGCAAGGATTGCGAATTGGTCGCACTGTGTGACAACAATCCCGGACACATGGAATATTACAACAACGAGATCGTCAATGAGTTGGGGGGCAAGGCCCTGCCAACCTACCTCGACACCCAGTTCGACAAGATGATCCGGACGCATAAGCCGGACGTGGTTGTGGTGACCACGCGTGATTGTGTGCATGACAAGTACATTGTCCGCGCCATGGAATTGGGTTGCGACG
>JAIVGW010000140.1:6270-10554 GCA_020201415.1 Lentisphaerota bacterium | reverse complement strand
GGCCACGGCCACCTGCGCGTTACCCGTTTCCAGATAAGCGCGCGCCCGGTCAACCAGCGCAAGGGCGCGGAGATCCTGACGCCCCCATCTCTCCATGTTCGGCAAGGTCCGTTTCGGCCAAGCGGCAATGTCCTCTTCGGCAAAAGCGTCAAGCAGTTTCTGATAGTCCGCGCAGGCAACCATCAATTGCATTTGCGCCTGGACTGAAACGGGACGGTCGGTCACGGCGCGCGCCTGTTCCAGCCCCTGCTCGTAATTGTCTTGCTGAAGTCCAAACGCCACCGCCGCCCGGGCCTTGGCCAACGTTGCCAGGTCCGGATCACTCGTCCTGGCGGCCAGTGATGAATACGCCTCATACGCTGCTTCGTGCTTCTTATACGAGAGTTGCGTTTCTGCCTGTCTCGCCTCATAGGCTTCGTAAAAATTCATCTTGACCACCGACTGCTCCGTGAGTCCACGCCCCGCCCAAAGCAGCGTCACAGCAATCAGAATCTTCAGTGACATCGCCCGTCTCCTCCTTTAAATTTTGAAGGGCCTGTCCTGAGCGAAGTCGAAGGGACCACCCCGGAATGCGCCTCGCTTGCGGAAGATGAGTCCCAACGCGTCGCACTCTCCGCAACTCCGCCTTCGGCGGAGCGCCACACCTCATAGGCCTGTGCCCGATCCACCCCCGTCCAGCGCACCTGCACCCGGTCACGATAGGTCATACCTCGACTCCTTCACCATTAAACCGCGATATAAACAGGACTGGCATAGATGATCCCGCCGTTCCGCTGCAGCGCCCGCAGGTACACATGGGTGGACTGCGCGAAGCAACCGAGGGGCGCCTCGATATCTAGATCCAGTTCGTCGAACGATGACTGCCAGATGATTCTGCCTTCGGAGACCAGTTCCACCGTCTGCAAAACATCTTCCGCGCTGAGTCGAATCCGGGCCACCGCTTCCTGCCCTGGCAAAAGCGCTGTTTCCGATCCGGCCGGCGCGCCGTTCACGGTGAACCACACCAAGGCCCGCGTGTCCCACACGGCCCAGGTATGCCGCGCCCGCAGCGCCTCGTACAGCGCTTTGCGCTCGATGCGCGGGGTCCATACGCCGGTCAGAATCACGCTCTTGGCCGGATGCACACCAAGGCCCTCGTCCGTGGAAAACGCGCGTCCCGGCCAGCCGCAGTGGTTGTCCGTACCCCCGACAAAGCCGAGTTTGTGACCATCGGCAAGGGCATCCTGGACAGACGCGCCGTGGTTCTGGTGCCAGCCGCGCCAGGCATCGTCATAGACATTACGCTCCTGGTTGCCGCGGACCTGGAAGATCTCAACCAGGCGCAGGTGCGCAGCGGGTTCGCCCCACTTGTAGGGATGCCAGAACGGCATATCGTCCTCCAGGCGACGGGTTTCCGCAACGGAGTTGGTATGGTGCGGAATGGCGATGAACTCCGCCTCTGCGTACACCTTCTTGAGATGCGCGGGAACATCATTTCGATCGACCCCCTCGAATCCCCGGCGCGTATCCGGGCGCAACGGATGATCGGGAATTGGAAAGTAGTAGTTCTCGTGGCCGCGGGGCTGTGAATACTCCCAGCCGAAGAAAGTGGCAAATCGCTGGTCGTCGTTGAACTCATCGAGCGCTGCCACGGTATCCGCCCACTTGTCGCCGACAGGGTTATGGTCCCCCGGCGCGGCAAAATCCATGTTCAAGGTATCGCGCGCAGCGTGCAGCGCCGCGCGCAAGGTGCGCTGGCCATCACCCGAGATTTCGGTATGCCAATGGAACTCGCCGAATCCAGCCTTCAGACCATCCGGACCTGCCGGCCAGACAGGATTCCCCGTCACAAGCAGCGTGCCGCCGTCCCGAATGCCGTTGGCGATGTTTTCATTTGCCGCCAGACCGCGCATGGACACGGACAGGCGCGCCCGGGCTGTCCCGGTTGGGGCAGGTAAAGCAAGGATGACTGTTTTATCGAGCTCCAGCGCTCGAGTCGCATCGCCCCACTCCAGCTTGCACGCCACCGGATGGGCAAAGCGTCCCGGATTACCAAAACGATCTTCGGGAACCATCGCCGTCCTGACCGTGCCGTCCGGTCCCGGCATCGGGCGACTGTAGACCGACACGCGCTCAACGGGACCGGCAACTACACGCATCAGGCATTCAGAACCCGATTCCCGCTCCGCGGAAGGCTCGGGCTGGTCCAGCCTGCGGCGTCCGTCACGAATAGTCCAGACCGAAAGAAGATTGTTGATTCCCGCCCAGACAGGGGGAATCACGGTCATTTCAAATTCGACCGGCTCGCCCAGGCAGTGACTGCGCACCTCGAACAGGGTGCCGGCATCCAGGTGCGACTCCGGACGCCAAATACAGCGGTACGTGAACTGCCGCGTCATGGAGCAATAGGCGCGCGGATCGTCAACAAAACATAGACTCATACTCCCCCCGCTTTCTGTTGAGCGCTTCGTTAACCCACACCACCAAGATGGAACAATGTTAACGAAGATACGGCACGCAATCCAGTAAATGCGAAAGCAAAATCAGACTTGTATCATACCGTAAAATATTATTTTACCGCTTTATAGTCAATCAGCGTCTGCATTATACCATGTATCCGCCGGATTCTGAATGGACAAACCTCCTCAAGAAAATGAATTTTCCTGACCTGCGCGCGGTGAAGCGGTTACCTGCGGGGTGGCCGTCGCGCTTCCCATCCCGGCGCGGAAGAGCGATCTGCTCACAAATCCGTTTTGGCTACCCCATGCACGCGCGCCGGCCGGGAGGGTGCAGTGATTGGACCACCCCAGATGTTGGTGGACATAGAGCCCACTGAGCAGACTGTAATGAAACGGCGCACACGCAGAACAGTGACAGAACGCATGGGCGTAGCGGACGCCATCGGCAGCGAGCGCAGCAATATTGGGCGTCTGGCTATCGCTGTTGCCATAGGCGCCGACACAGTCCCAGCGGTGCTGATCCGTAAGGATTACGAGTATCTTAGTAGGTTGAGTAACCCGGCTCCTCACTCCAGACCCGGTCCCTCGCCCAGCGTTTTGACGTACACCTTGACATTCAGAACCTTGATGGCGGTGTAGGCAAAGAAGCCGACCTTGTCGTGGCCACCACCCAGAATTGATCCGTCCTCTTCGTGCAACAGCGCCGTCTCACCATCCACCGTCATGCGCAGCAGCCCGCCGTCATTCTCGACCATGATCGTATGCACCTTGCCGGGCACTTGACGTGCAGCAGGGAACTCATATCGCCCACCTGCGGCGCTCCGCCGCTCCCCATACCCGGCAAGTCCAGTGTTTGAACATCGGTCACCGCCTCGAATTCCATGCGCTGAAAGCCCGGATCGTCACCGCCGGGGAACCCGCGCGTCGAAACGATCCATCCGCTGCCGCACAGGGCGCCGTCGACAATCCGCCATTCACCATCCGCCACGCGCCAGCCATCGCCCAGTTCCTCACGGTCGAACCGATCCTCGAAGACCAGTGTCCATGCCGCATCCTTTGGCGGCTTCAGGTCGGAGGTCGGCAGCGAGGCGGTCCCTGCCGCCGGCTTCCCGCTGTCACCGGCCTCCTTCTCTTGCTGGTACAAGCCCGACGGCGGAGGCCCCGACACTAATGTCTTGCGCCACATCATCGCCTTGGGATGTTCCTGCTTTAGCGCGCAGAGGGCTTCCCAGTCCTCGATCGCCTTTGCGCGCGCCGTGCCGTCCTGGTCTTCGCCGCTCCGAACGCGTTTCATCAACCGCACGATTTCAGTGTACAGCTTCGTGAACTGCAAACCGACGCGGGCGAATTCGACGCGACGGGCATACTTCGGCGCGCCTTGCGCCGCCTGCGCCGCCGCCTGGTCGAGGAGAACGAACGCTTTGTCCAGCCGTTCCTCGTTGTAAAACTCCATGGGATTATGATCGGCCTCTCCGGGTTTCTCGGCGCCGTAACACTCTTCGCGGATTTCCTCCAGGTAAGTCCAGTAGGCCTTCATGGCGGCGGCCGCGGGACCGTAGGCACGGTTGTAGAAGTCATCCAGAATCGCCTGTCCGTCCTGGTACGGATCCCACGTCAAGTGGGCCATGAGATAGTACATCGGCGCCTGGGTGGACCAGTGCTCGCGCACGTAGTCGACGTACAGCCCCATCCAGCCGTGTTCCGCCGCGAATTGCATGTCGTCGATCGTCCGCTGGAACGGCACGTCCGGCAGCCCCGCCTGCCAGCCGACGGGACTGCCGGTATTGGGCCGCCAGAACTGTAACTTCGTGACCTTGCCCCAGTTCGCGAAATTCGCGCGCTCCGT
>JAIVGW010000140.1:0-6251 GCA_020201415.1 Lentisphaerota bacterium | reverse complement strand
ATGTCGGACCGCAACAGGAAATTGGCCACGTTGCCGATTATGACGTTGTCGTCGGGAACCGCCGCGACGGGCGCCGGCCGCGAGTGGCCGTAGGCCAGCATGTAGATATACAACTCCTTGTCCGGAAAACGTTCCTTCAAGCCGCGGGCCAGGCGGTTGGCAAATGTGATATCCCGGTCCGAGAGAGGCACATAGTCGGTGACAACTCCCTGCCAAAGGAAGGGACTACGGGCTTCGCCCTGAGGATGGTCCCAAGCCCGGCAATCCTCGCAAACGCAGTGCCCAGCGTGCCAGCCGTCACCCGGCGAGGCGTTGAACACGCGCACGTTCGGATTCGCCTTCAGTTGCTCGGCCACGTCGTCCAGGAACTGGTTGGCGAGATCGGGGTTGGATTCGCACATCTTGATAGTCTTCTTGCCGGGAAAGGGTATATCCCCGCCGCCCCGCGTCCCGTCCGGCTGCAACGCAAAATACTCGGGATTCGTTTCGTGAAACCGGTCCCACCATCCGCCCCAGGGGCCGTGCCCGCCAAACGAGGGGAACTCGGAGAGTTGCAGGCGCTGCGCCCGCAGCCAGTACCTGCTGACGGGAGAGCCACGGTAGAAGCCCGGTTCTTCCGGATCGCCCGGCCCCCCCCGCTCGAGTATGGAATAGGCAAGCAGTCCGCCGCGCGCGAGGACTTGCGGGTGATAGCGGTACGCGAAGGTTTCAAGGGCAATCTTGGAGCGCTCAGGGATGTCCACCTCCCCCGGCCACAACCAGCGGATGCCGAGTTGATCGCGCAGGAAGGTATAGACCGCGTTATGGGTGCCGTATTCCTGCTGATAGCCCTCCACGCCGGCGCGCCCTTTCGACTCAGTGGGGGTGGTCTTGAAATCCGGGTCCCATATATCGCGTCCGGCAATCACAACGTGATTTTCGTTGGCCGCAACCAAAATCTCCCCGGGATGCTGGAAGTCGAAATCAAGCTCGGGAAACAGCTTGTCCAGCACGGGCTGATACCCCACCCAGATGGCATGCTCGGGAATCGGGTCGGGCTGGCCCTCGAGCACCTCCGGCTTCGCGCCGCTGACCTTCTCGATGTAGTACGCCAACTCGTCCGCCGCCTGGCGTGTCAGCGGCGGCGCATCCTGGAAGATCACAATCGGGGCCCGGCTGACGCCATTTTCCACTAGGAGCAGACCCGGCGCCGCCATTAGGGGGCAGACTGACAGTCCGAAGACAACGGCTGACACCAAAGATCGGATGCTTTTCAACACTGATGTTCGGCACGCGCTCATTTCACTTTCCTTTCGTTATCCGGCACTTCCGGGTTTTCCGCAGAATATGTAGGTTGAAATTGCCTCCAATGAGTCAAACCAGTTCCATCTCCTTTTCCAGCGGATACCTGATGCCGACCAGGCGCCGCTCCAGGCGCGCGCGATCGGCGGCGAAACACAGCATGGCGCTGAGATAGGCGTCATAAACACCGGCCACCGGGCTGGTAGTCTCGCCGGCCACCAGCCGCAGGAATTCCTCGGCATGAATGCGGTTGCCGCCGGAATGCGCCGTGTTCTCACGTTCAAAGGGATGCCGGGTCACCTGGTCGGTGGCCATGTCATGCGTCATCACCGCCAGCTCGGCCTCGTTCCCCCAGAGACGTCCGCGCGTCCCGACAATGTGCAGGTTACGCCCGGAACGATCGCCGCCGGCATTGAAATTCATCAGGAAATTACACACGATACCGTTCTCATATTGAATATGCACCGATTGGTGATCGACAACATCGCCACCGGCATTGTAAACACACAGCGGCTCCACCTTGCCTTCACCGGGGAAGTTGGACATGCTATCATTGCCGATATAATAAGGACAATTATCCTTGGCCGGGCAATGGCTGCCACAGCGATCCGGCAGGGCGGCGCTGGGCTGAAACCAACTCATCGGCCTGCATGGAAACGATCCGGCCCACCACGCCCTCCTGCAGCAGGCGCTTCACCGTGCTGAAAAAGGGCGCGGAACGAAAGACGAACCCCAATTGGATCGGCACGGACAATTCTTCCGAGCGGCGCAGAATCAAACGGCATTCCTCCGGCGTGTTGGCCAGGGGCTTCTCCAACGCCATGGCGCGCACGCCCTTCTCCAGACTGGCCAGGGCGGGAGCCCCATGCAGAAAATTCGGCGTGGCGATGATCATGCCGTCGAAATGATCTTCTTTATCCAGCATTTCACGCCAATCCTGATAAACGGCGGGCTGATGGGCTTGATGCGTCAGGACTTTCAGGCAGTACTCCACATTAATCGCGGAAGGATCGGCAATAGCCGTCACTTCGGCCTTGATGGGCGATTTTTCAAAATAGCGCAGGTAGCCGCCCACTCCGCGTCCGCCGGCGCCGACAATCCCAATCCGCAGTGGCTCTTTATTACTCACAACACCTTCTCCTTTTTGTTTTTCAGGAATACGACAGCGAATACTTTTCCATCACACACATCACCGCCGCGACATTCGGCAGCGGCACGCCGGGATACAGTCCACAATGCAACATCAGGCCGGCCCTCCGGCGGCTCATCCGGGCAATCCCACCCGCCGCAACAGCTGCTTGATTTCCTCCAAATAACCGCCGATGCGCCGGCGTTCCGCGTCACGGAAACGGTGGAACGGTTCCGCCATGAAATCCTCACAGATGCCTTCCAGCGCCAGGGCGCACTTTAAACCCTTCATAAAACTCGATCCATGCCGTCCGGTGCTGTAGATCGTGTCGCTGATCGCCATCACCACCGCGTGCAGCTCTTCCACCCGGTCGCGCGCGCCCGCGACGGCGGCCTCGTACAGGGTGACATAAAGCCGCGGGAAAAGATTGGCGCCGCCGTTAACGCCTCCGTGGCCGCCCAGCATGACGGCTTCACCCAGCAGTTCTTCCGGACCCACCAGCAGGGTAAATTCAGGCCGCCCCGCCAGCAGGCGCTGCAGCCGGTGAAAATACACCATATTGCCGGAGCTGTCCTTGAGGCCGGCCAGGCCGGGAATATCCAGAGCGCGCCGCACCGTGTCCGGCTCGAAGACCAGCTTGGTATGGCTGGGCATGTTGTAGATGTAGAGCGGCAGCGGCAGTTCCGGCGTCAGGTGTTGCAGATACTCCAGCAGTTCCTCCTGGCCCGCCGGAAAGTAATAGGGTGGCGCCAGCACCACTCCCTGCGCGCCCGCCTCGGCGGCATAGCGCGCCATCCGCACCGATTCCACAAAGGCGGTATCGGTGATGCCCACCAGAACCGGCACCCGACCCTGGACCTGGCGGCAGGCCCGCTGCACTATTTCCTGGCGCAGCCGGTAACTCAGGCTGGGCGCCTCCCCGGTGGTGCCCAGCAGAAACAAGGCGTGCACGCCGCCGGCCAGCACATGTTCAATCAAGCGTTCCAGCCCGGCGCAGTCCAGTTGATCGCGTCCGGTCAGCGGCGTGATCAGCGGAGGAACAATGCCTTTTAATGGCGCGGGGATTTGTCCCTGATTCATGATATGAGTTATCCTTATTAGAACGCAGGGTGCCGCTGGCCGAGGTGGCAAAATTGACGATCAACCGTACGCCGTCAAAGATCAGCGGACGTGTCAGCATTTCCCCGACTTCACCGCCGGCGTGCAGCGAAACAAACCCATCGATCCTGATGGTGCCCCGGCGCAGATACACTGTGTCATGCCGGTTATGTTCCTTCCAGTAAAGCGACAGCTCCCAAGGCGAGGTTTGTATCAGCCCCAGGGCCGCATAGTAACTGCGGTCAGTCCAGTTCTGCCAGTCAGTGTCCGGGCGGATAAAAGCCTCTTCCCAGCGGTCGAATGTTCTGGCGTCCCGACTGCTCATCAAGATGGTCTGGTTGATGCCATCATTCGGATGCCCCTCAATCAATTTGCGGTCGGGCATGAAACGGTTCGGCAGGCCAAGATAGATATGCGGCGCGCGATCATAAGGCCGGATTCCGTTGGTATACAACTGTTCCAGGCGGTCGTCGGTATAATCGATGTATTCCGGATCGCTCCAATTGATAAAATCCTTGGATACGCTGAAACGGATGTCCCGCACACCCCCGCGGTGATCGGGAAAGCCGCGCATGTAACAGATGTATTCCTGGCGATTTGGATCCCAGAACCCCTGATTCTGGCTGTCGGTAGGCGGGGTTGCGAATCCGGCCCGCGGATCGACAACATCCCAATGCAAACCGTCAGGCGACACATATCCGATCAGGGCGCCGCCCGCGTCACGATGCGGCGGCCGGGCAATCGCCTTAAAACGTTCCGCGGCGGGGGCGGCCGGGTTTTTGTCCAGAAACACGGAAAAGTTATGCGTGGCCGTGCCGGTGGTCCAAATTATATTATTGTCCGTCGATCCCTCAAATTCATGGATGCCGAGATTGGGGCGGCTGAAGTTGATGCCATCATCGCTTACAAGCACACAGGCGGTCTCGCGCTTTATTGCAGAACCGTCTGCACGCCGCCCGGCCACATAATCGCCGCGGTAATAAAGCAAGACCCGTTCGCCATCCCGGACCACCGACGGAAAACTCCCGCCTTGGACATCCCAGGGCTTTCCCTCGTTGCCGAACCGCATGATCACCTCGCGCGGGAACGGGTGATGCAGACGTCGTTCCGCGCCGGCGGTCATCCCTTCAACCAGAAAATCATCCACAAACAGCTCAAGGCGTGTGCCGATATCCACCGGGGGCTTACTGCCGACGGCGGCGCGCAATTCCGGCGCCGTCCAGCGTGCGACCCCGCCCAGGGATGCGTCCGGCAAAGCCCGCACCATTAGAAACGGGTCTTGCAGAATTGAATTGAAATTGCCGGCGCGCAATTCCCGCGGGCCGCCGAGCGCCAGCGCCGAGCTGCTCTTACCGCTGACAAAACGCACGGCCAGGATGTTCACACCCTGCTGCAAGGCCACATCCACGGTATAATCCTTGATAGTCGGCGGAAACGGCGGGCTGGCGCGTTCGACAGCCTGATTGTCTGCATCCCGGGTATTACCGAAGACCTCCTCGCCGTTGATCCAGGCTTGGATCAACCAATCGGCGCCCAGCCCCAGGGTTACCGTCCGGGCCGTCTCCACCTCAAGCGGCAAGAAGACATATGCCACGCGGGACTTACGGATACTGGGAGGACCGAGCAAATCCCGCAGATCGCATTGACTGTTAACCGCGGTCACGCTGCGGGCCGCAACGTCGGCGCCCCCCAGCGTGAGCTGCTCCGGCAGGGTCGCAAGCACGGCGCGCTCCGGCAGCGGGACATCCCTTTCAAACGGGGCAAAGACCGTCCATTGTTCAGGGAAATCCAGTTCACCCCTGACTTCCAGCGTCATCCCACGCGCGCCCGCCGCATCCGATATTGGCACCATCCCGGTCAGACAGGTGGATAATAAAACGATATTTTTGTTCATTCTCACACTTTCCAATTCCCAAGAATATTTTTACAATTAGCTACTACATCAAAGGCCTTGTGATTCACCCATCCGCAAACGGCAGGCCGTCACTCCGGCACAGACAGCCCCAGACGTTGGTATTGCTCGACCGGAGCTTCGGCCGCCTGCATTTGTTTGATCAACAGTTCCACCATGCGCTGCTCGATCCGCTCGTCCTGCAAGGGCTGTTGCTGGCCGGGGTCGGTCTGCAAATCGAACAGCAGCGAGCCGAAGGAATACGCGTCGGTGCGCGCGTGTGACGGTATGCTGTTTTTCGCGGAATCAATCTTCAATACCGGGCAGCCCTTGGTGAATTGGAATGGCGGATGCAGTTCCGCCGTGCGCATTTCTTCCGCGGAAAACGTCCGCTTCATATGCGTCGGCATCAGCGTATATTCGAACAAGGGCGCATTATCCGCCGATACCGGCGCGCGCATGTAAACGTAGCGGCCGTCGGTGCAATTAACATGCGCGCCATGCAGACCGAATATCCCGGCCTCGCGCACGGGCCGGTCGGAGTCGATGACATCGCGCAGCGGCTGCCCCAGCATGTCGGCAGGACGCTCCACGCCGAAATACTCCAGCAAAGTGGCGGGGATGTCAATGGTCTGCACCAGACTGCGCCGCCGCTCGTTGCAGCGGCCTGACCGGGGATCCCAGATAAACAACGGGGTATTGCCGACTTCGTTGTAAAACGGCATGCGACATTTGCCGCAGAACCCGTGCTCGCCCAGCAGGAAGCCATGATCGGTATTGATGATCAGCATGGTATCGCGCCACAGATCATGCTGGTCCATCATGTCCAGCACCTTGCCCAGGTAATGGTCG
>JAIVGW010000380.1 GCA_020201415.1 Lentisphaerota bacterium | reverse complement strand
ATGCTGGCGGGATGCGTGGTGGGATTCATCTTTTTGCGCCGCTACCTGCGCTCGCCGGCCGGCCTGGCGGCCTGGCATGCCTTGCAGATGAAGTTACCCCTGATCCAGGGTATGGTGATGTCCAGTGCCTTTACCCAGTTCGCGCGCACATTGGGCATGTTGATCGGCAATGGCGTTTCGGTGCTGGATGCCCTGAGCATCAGCGAGCGCACGGTTCAGAATTCGGTGCTGGCCCGTGAAATCCGCATTGCGCGCGAACGAGTGACTGACGGCACGACCATTTCCGGGCCGTTGGCCGCCGGCAAGATTTTTCCTCCGATGCTGACCGACATGTTGGCGATTGGCGAGGAAACCGGGGATATGAGCGGCGCGCTGGCGCATATCGCCCGGCGTTATGAAAACCAGTTGGATCGCAGCGTTAAAATCTTCACCACGATCCTGGAGCCGCTGCTAATCGTGCTCATGGCAGTGCTGGTGGGGTTTGTGGCAATCAGTATTCTGTTGGCGGTCTTTGATGTAACCAGTGGGTTGAACGTATAGAAAGGTGGTGCAGCATGCATGCAAAAAAATGTTGTGAACGTACGGTGCGTGACGCCGCGCGCGCGGGTTTCACCCTGATTGAAGTCTTGCTGGTGGTGATGATCATCGGTTTGATTGCGGCCGTGGTGATGCCGCGTCTGACAGGCCGCGGACGGGACGCCCAGATCACCGCCGCCCGCACCAGCATCGCCAATCTCAGTACGGCCATCAATCTGTACGAAATCGACAATGGCGCGTTTCCCCCCTCGCTGCAGGCCCTGATTACCAAGACCGGCGAGCAGAATTGGAAAGGGCCGTATCTGAGCAAAGGAGAAATGCCCCGCGATCCGTGGGGTAACGAATTTGTGTATTCCGTGAAGGATAACGGCTATGAAATACGTTCCTACGGTCCCAGCGGCACGGCCGGCACGGATGATATCACCAATTAATCCATGCCGGCGCGAACATGGGTCAGGCGCACCCGTGGCGCGCCGCCGCGCCGGGTTCACCCTGGTGGAGCTGTTGCTGGTGGTTGTGCTGGTGACGATTGTGGTTGGGGTGACCACGCCGTATTTCGTGCGTTCGATGCGCGGGCATCGCATGCGCACTGCCGGGCGCACGCTGGTCACCGTGGCGCGTTATGCCCGCAGCATGGCCGTGTTGAAGCAGGCGGATATCGACCTGGTCTTGAATCTGGACACGGGCCAGGTGGATGTCACATCCAGCAATACGGTCCTGCCGGCATTTACGCGGGCGGTGGAAGGCGTCCGCATGCAGTCCGTGCAGGTTGAAGGCGCCGATCCGGTGCAGGAGGGGCAGTGTCTCGTGCCTTATCGGCGCAACGGACTATGCCGGCCGTTTGTCATTAAACTCGAGGACACGCATGGCTCGATCCTGGAAATCAAGGTGGATGCGTTTTCCTCGGCGCGGGTAATAGATCATGACCAGTAATACTGTTGACCGATCAATCCACGGCGTGACGCTGGTGGAAGCGGTGTTGGCCCTGGCGATCTTAAGCGTCAGCGTCTTTGTCCTGGCCGAGACCACGGCGCGCTGCCTGGCTGTAGCCCGCCTGTCGCGCAATTACCAGACGGCCCGCACGGTGCTGGAATGGGGCGAGGCCCAGTTTCCCATGTCGTTAACCAACACTCCGGAGCAGAACCAGGTGGCGCCGCACACTTATCCCAATGGATTCACTTATGAGCGGGAATTGACGGAATCGGAGGATGATGAGCGCCTGTATTTAGTCCGCACCAGGATCAGCTGGTCGGAGTCGGGCAAGTCGTCTTTCGAGGAAGTGGTCAGCCTGCATTATTCCATGGTGGAGGATTTGCCCTGATCCAGCGCCTGCCGGCAGGACGCAGAGCCGATGCCGGGCCGATCATGCCTGAGGGGCGGGAGTGCCGAAGGCTTCCTCGAAACGCGGCCAGCAGATGGCTCGTTGCCAGTGGCGCACCATGCCGGCCGTGGACGTATCCATGGGCTTGCCGGAATTATTGGCGCACCACACGAGCACATCGTTGGCCAGGATCAGGTAGGGTTCGAGATCAAGTTCCGCCGCGACTTTCATCCGCCATAGCTGCATGTCCTTCAGGCGTTTTTTTGAGTCGGGCGCGGCGCGGGTGCGATTGCGGCGGGTGAAATGTGTCTGGGCGGATGCGCTCTGGCCCTGGCGCCAGGCCGCCAGCAGTTCTTTAAGATTTTGCGGCCGTTTCAATGCGGGATGCACTCCGCGCAATTCCTGCAGTTGTTTCAAGTCAAGCTTTTCCGCGGCGGCCATTTGCAGCAGACTGTCGTTACGCAGAACGTAGTGTTGCGGCCGGTTCAGGCTGCGCGCCAGCCGGTCGCGGAATTCGTAAAGCGCTTCCAACACCGCCAATTGCTGTCCGGTGAGCAGTGTGCTGCGCTTCATGCGTTGATGGGCCGGTGTGTCCTCGTTCCGGTCAGGTTCGCCGCTCAGCCGCAGGGCATACTCGAATTCCTCTTGGGCCCAGGCCGTGCGCTTCAACTTTGCCAATTCGCCGGCCAGGCGTTCTTTAAGTCGGTGAAGATGAGCGGTATCGCCGACGGCATATTCCAGTGCGCCGGGCGGCAGGGGCCGCTTCATCCAGTTGGTGGTCTGAAAACGCTTGTTGCTGATGATGCCGAATTCGTCCGCCAGCAAGTTGCCCAGGCCGAACTTGCGCCGGCCGCAGAGTTGAGCGGCAATTTTGGTGTCGAAC
>JAIVGW010000139.1 GCA_020201415.1 Lentisphaerota bacterium | reverse complement strand
TCCGCCAGTTGTTTATTGGGATTCCTCCGCTGAGCACCGGGCGTTCGCCCGGATAGGCCGCGTAGGTTGTCGTGCCGCCTCCGGCAAGACTGTCTTCCAGACCAAACACCAAAGGCTCTGAAAGATAATAAACGCCGCCGCGCAGCAGCACATGGATGGCGTCGCGCTGGCTGCGCCCGGGAATGTCCCGCACGGCCTGCCTGGCCCGCGCGACGGTGGCAAACGGATGCTGCAGGGTTCCCGGCGCATCATCGGATCCGTCAGGGGCAACGTAGAAGTCGGCTTTATCCGCGATCTCTTGATTTTTCATGATTTTGGTTCATCCTTTGGGATTAGTATAAGGGTTCAGGTGTAGTTCTTTTTTCCAAGCTGCTTGATGAGGTCGGGATTGATTTTTCCATCCGCATTGACGGCGTGCGAGTAGTCAAGACTGCGCTGTGGTGTTACTCGCTTGATTGCCGGCTGCGTTGTTTTTGGGCGCCTGGCCGTGATCAACCAATCCGTCAATGCCTGCTGCATTTCATTTTTAACTCCGGCGTAATCGGGAGTAAAAAACAAGTTATGCATTTCCCAGGGATCCGCCTCCAGATTGTAAAGTTCGCCAAAGCCTTCCGGATATTCGTCCGCGAACATCTGCCGCGGATAATAGACCAGGCGGTGTTTTCCTTTGCGGACACTTTTGCTCCACGTACACTCGGTCACGCCGATCGTCCTGACTTCCCGTTGGCTGCCCTGTAACAATGGTGAAATGTCCTGCCCGTCCGCGGTTTCCATGGCCTCCAGGCCCGCCAGGGCACACAGGGTATTGGCCATGTCCACCGATTCCACAATCTCTTCAACGACATGCCCGCTCTTGAATTGCCCGGGCCAGCGCCAGATCATGGGGATGCGCGTTATGGCATCGGAACATATGCCAGGCGCCTTTTCCATGATGCCGTGCTCGCAGGCATAGTCGCCGTGGTCGCTGGAATATACCACTATTGTGTCATTGCCCAGACCATTGGCATCCAGCCAGTCCAGCAACTCGCCGACAGCATGATCAACATGGCTGACATTGCCCAGATAACCTCGTAATTTTCTCAAGCGCCCGGCCTCAAATGTTTTGGGCTCGAATAATTGCCAGGGCCTGTTGCGCCACATTTCAGCCTGTTTTTTCAAATGCGGGGCTTTGCCGGCCATCTCATAATCCGCGTTCGGCGGCAAAGTCAGGCGCTCCTCCGGGTAGAGGTCCCAGAACTCCTTGGCGGGGGTATAGCACTGGTGCGGCTTGGGCAGGCTGACATGCACGAAAAACGGAACCTTGTCTTTCGCGCAGGCGCCCATGAATTCCCGGGCTTTGCGCGCGGCCCAGCCTTCCTGACCATCTGCGTAGGACACCATGGATGGTCGCCCATCAACCGCTTGCCGGCCGCGTTCACCAAATTCATTCAAGGAACCATGGTCCTCCAGTTCGGTCAGATTCCTTTTGTCAAGGTAATCGGCATATTCGGCGGATCGGCCGCCAATGCTGGTGTTGCCTGTTTCAAGGAATAAGTCGCTGTCATCCTCAACCCAATTTGCCGGACAATGTATCTTGCCAATGGCAGCGGTGCGGTATCCTGAACTTCGGAAATGACCCAGGACGGTTGGCAATCCCCGCGGATTGGGTCCCTTCAGGCCATAATATCCGTGATTAAGGCAATACTGGCCGGATAGCCAGGAGACCCGGCTGGGTGTACAGATGGGGTTTTGCGCAATAGTGTTGTCAAAACGCACGCCTTCGGTTGCCATGCGGTCAAGGCTGGGAGTCTGGACGTCAGGATGCCCCTTGCACCCCATCACCTTGGCATTGTGTTGGTCGGATAGAATGAAAAGAATATTGGGTCTGGTCATATCGGCTGCTCCTGTTTGATGAATCTGGTTCTTCCGCAGAATCTGTGGGTCACGAGATGAGCCTGAGCCCTTGATCGTGCAAGGGAGATCTGTGTGTACGAGTAGGTGTACGAGTACGGTGTTCGCGATCCTGACCTCCTATCGTTCATCCAAACTTCCTTCCCACGCCACGAGCATTCGCACGACATTGGCGAGGACGCCCTTGCCCTCGTCAATCTTCAGCTTGGAATTCGCCTGCCGTACCGCGAGAACATCGAGACAAGCTGCACATTCCAGCGAAGATCCGTAGGCGGTGTCAATGAACTGACGGCGTTCGTTCAGCGAGCGTTTTCCGCTGGCCTCTGCAGAAGCTCTGTCAAGGTGATCACAAGCAGACACGTTGCTCGTGATGCTCGGCGCAACTTCCTCCCACCACGCCACAAATTCGATGGCCCCCTGGTACACCCTCAGGTCTTCATGGTCGAACTGCGATCTCATCATCGAACCCCGTACTCGTACACCTACTCGTACACCCCAATCTCTCCCCGTCCATGCCCAGAACATCTCGTTACGAGATATTTCCGACCCTTCGATCTGCTATTGTCCACTCCAAGACCCCAGAATATACGACATCCCGCAATCCGCCACGCCCCATTTCACCCACACATTCTACGGAAGACCTATTTTTTTTAACGGGCGCCACTCCGTTCAATTGGTCACGGTCATGGGCAGCGCCGGATTAAGATGACGCCCGGTCTCGATCTCCGGGCCGTACTCATGAGCCTGAAAGGCCGGTTTGACGGTCCAGGTCTGCCAGCGGAAGTAGCGCGAGATGTTTGCCTGATTGAAATAGGCGCCGTGGATCCGCCAGTTCTTCAATGTGCTCACTTCCTG
>JAIVGW010000379.1 GCA_020201415.1 Lentisphaerota bacterium | reverse complement strand
AGGCACAGTGGTGGCGGACGAAGAAGCGCGTTGAACCTCTATGTCAAAATCAAGCCCGGAAGAAAGGTTCAACTGCCGTTTCCAGGCTTAAAGGGTGTGTGCAAAACTGAACAGGGAGAGATAAGATGGCGAAACATCACAATGAAACGACGGCGTATCATCCACAGGAATTTCCGGGCGCGGACCTCCGCTACCGGCTTCTGCTTAAAGAAGAAATGAGTCTCCGCACCGAGCAGGGGTGCGACGTGGCTGCAATGCGGGAGCGGATCGAAGGCGTCAAGGGGGAACTGGATCATGCCCGGTGCCTGCGATTCTTTGAGGAACTCGCCGAGCTGCCGGCCAAGTATGACGAGTCGAACGAACCGTCGGACTATGCGCGGATCGCCGCCGCCAGGCCGGCCGGGCCCCGGACGATCCCGCTGAACATCTCCCATGCAACGCTCCGCTCCAAGCTGCGCGGCGCCTGGAACGGGCGTGTGGTCGGCTGCCTGCTGGGCAAGCCGGTCGAGGGGTGGGATCAGAAGGACATCGAGACCCTGGGCCGGTTGACCACGGGCTATCCGTTACGTGACTACCTGGGGGCGGTGTACCCGCCCCCGACCGACCAGATCAATCCGCGCTTCAAGCGGCTGCTGAAGGTGCGTTTCTCGACGCCGGGCTATCCGGCTGTGCGTGACTTCCTGAGCGGCGGCATGCCCGTGGACGACGACACCAATTACCCGGTTCTGAACACCCTGCTGCTTGAGCGCCGGGGTGCCAGATTCACCACCGAACAGGTCGGCGACATCTGGCACCATCTCCTGCCGTTTGGCAGCGTGGGGACGGCGGAGCGGATCGCTTACCGCAACTTGGCGAACAACATGGCGCCGCCCGCCTGCGCGCGATTCATGAATCCGGGCCGGGAGTTGATCGGGGCGCAGATTCGCGCCGACGCCTACGGTTTCATCGCCCCCGGCATGCCCGAGAAGGCGGCCGCCATGGGGTTCAAGGACGCCTGCCTGTCCCACGTGCAGAACGGCATTTACGGGGAGATGTGGGTGGCCGCCATGCTGGCGGCGGCCTTTGCGGTGAAGGATGTGTTTGAGGTGATCGAGATCGGGCTCTCCGAGATACCGGCCGACTCGCGCCTGACCAAGGCCATCCGCAAGATCGTGGGGGTCTGGAAGAAGAGCCGCGACTGGGAGAAAGCGCTCACCGCGGTAGACCGGTTCTACGGCAAGCACCTGTTGCACGAAGGTCACACGATCAACAACGCCGCCGTGGTGGCTATCGGGTTGCTGGAGGGCCGGGAGGATTTCGAGCGCGGCCTGACCCGCAGCGTGATGTGCGGATACGACGCAGACTGCAACGGTGCGACCGTGGGCGCGATTCTCGGGATGCGGGGGAGTCCGGGGATGGTCCCGCGCATAGCGCCGGACCTATTGGGCGCAGGGGTGGGTGAGGCGATGAAAAGGTGGTTGGTCCCGCGCATAAAGGAGACTTCTGTGGAAGCATTTTCACGCCGTGACTTCATGAAAACGATCGGACTTGGCGCCGCAGCCAGTGTTTTGAGCGATGGTATGGTCTCCATGCCTGTGATGGCCGCCGGAAACGCAGGGAGGGGAGCAGTGGGAAAGCCGAATATCCTTCTTATTACGACTGACGAGCAGAGGTTTGATACCTACGGGGCAATACGCTCGGATTGGCCGCAACTGCCGAATCTTTCGCGCTTGAGAAACGAAGGCACAACCCTGACCAATGCCTATTCCAATTGCCCGATCTGCATGCCGTGCAGGTACTCCTGGCTGACAGGCCTTTACGGTAGTCAGACTGAGCGCGGTCCGGTTAATGGATACGATTGGCCCGATTATCACAAGACCATGCCGCAGGCGCTCCAGAAGGCGGGATACCACACGGCGGTTATCGGCAAAGTGCATGCGTTCACGGCAGGAACCCTGGATGCATATCATCTCGAGGATCTCGAAAAACAAATTCATGTCTGGGGATACGATACGGTATTCGAGGCTTCAGGCCGTGAAATGTGGTGTCATGGGCGGAAAGATGGTACATATGGCATAAAAGGTTGCCGCTACACGGACTATCTGCGCAACCGGGGTCTCTACGACAAGGCTCTGAAGGACAGCGCGGAGCGCAGCAAGATCGAAGAGGCCAACAACGGCATAGAGCCGTACCGTCCCGGCATCCTCGGAATAGATGACACCCTGGATGGATTCATTGTCAGAGAAATGTGCAATTTTGTGAAGTCGTACGACAAGGATAAGCCCTTTTTCCTCCATGCCTCATTCTTCGCCCCTCATTATCCGCTGGATGTGCCACCGGAGTATTTCAATATGTTTCGACCTGAGGATATGCCGCCACCGGCGGGAGTCGAGGACCCGGTCCTCATCAGGCGCTGGCAGGAGAATAGGGCGATGTATATGGCGCTGGCGACCATTGTTGACGAGCAGATAGGGAAGCTTCTGAAAGCCCTTGAGGAAAAGGGCATTCTTGACGAGACCATCATCATTATGACCACGGATCATGGGGATATGCTTGGGGACCGCAATAAGAGCCACAAATTCCACCCGGAGGAGGGGTCTTGCCGGACGCCGATCATTGTGCGCTATCCGCGACTGATTCCAAAGTCCGTTACGCTTTCGGGGCTTGCGGAATCGGTGGATGTCCCGCACACGATCCTCGCTGTCGCCGGACTGTCGGCAGGAGATCGCGAGCAAGCGCTTCCAGCCTCGCCGGGATTGTCGTTCTGGGATTACTGCCGCAACGGCGGCGCGACGTTCCGTGACAGTGCCTTTGCAGAAGTCAGGGGCGAAGCGAAGATGTTGAGGCGGGGCGACTGGAAATACGTACGGGTTCCGGGCAAAGGCGGACACCTCTTTAATCTGTCCGTTGATCCGTACGAATTGACCAATCTGATTGACTCTCCGGATTGCGCATCCACCCTGCGGGAGATGCAGGAAGCCCTGATGGATCGGATCGTGTCGGTCCGGGTGCCGCCCCTACAGGGCAAGTTCCGAGGGGACGAGATCATGAAGAGGCTTAACGCTGCCAGGTAAGGGGCATCCATGAAGTCAAATCCAGCGCCGGGCTGCCGGCCCGAGTTGAAACGGAACGGATGCCCGTGGAAGATGGAGAAGATCAATGCGAAGAGACCTGATCGGCCGCGACCTTGGAGCCGTTACACTTGAACCGAAAGCCCCGTGTTTTATCGTTGGCAGACGCTGTTTCTTCAAAGTCAGCTACAAGGTTTGGTGAACAAGGATGTCTCCGAAATTCCTTTGTGAGAGAAACGTTTATTGACCCCATGACAGGAATAACGTCAGACTTCCTGACCCGTGCACAGGAACTGCACGGGTCAGCAAACTATCCAATGTTTTGTTTTCCAACGTGTTGGGAAAATTTTCCGCCGGTTTTCGTTGATTTCCCACCTGGGCATTATCCGGAAAATCATTTGGCACATTTTCTCACGAAAAAAAAGATTGGCATGACGGATTCTTTGGGTAAAAAGCATGGTACGAACAAGCCCCCAAGGAGGTTCCGTCATGCTTCAATTATGGTTGCAAGGTTTTCCGGAAAACGCAAGTCAAATCAATGCGTCTGTCAGTGTTCAAAAAAAAGGCGATTGTATCACATATTGGATTGGTGCGAGCAATTATGTTTCGCATAAGGTCGGCGACAAAGCGGGTTTGCAGTTTGCCATTACCTCCCTGATCATCAATAACCATGCGCGTGCCTGTGAGATTTCCTGTCCACCGTTGAATATTCCGCATCGAACATTGATGCGATGGATACGTCAGCATGACGAACGGGGCCCCTGTTCGTTTTATGTTCCGCGCAATGTGCGTGGCGGTAAGATTATCACGACTGAAAAAGCCGTGGAATGCGGACGTTTACTGGACGCGGGGATGCGGATTGCGGATGTGGCGCGCCGTGCCGGCATCAATGAATCGGCGTTACGCAAGGCGGTCAAAAGCGGGCGTATTCCGCGCCGGGGAGGCCGACCGGAAGCGTTGCGCCACATTCCGCCGGGCGAAATGGGTAAAGTGCTTGGATTGGATCGGGCGCCGGAAGTGCGCACATTGCGTGAAAAAATCGCGGTGATGTCCGGAACCGGTACACCGATGGAGTGGATGAAGGAACTTTCAAAGACGTGGATGGAGGCTGATCCATAGGAAGCCGGTTATCTTTATGTGGATGGACACGTCCGGGTTTACCATGGTAAAGGAGCGCTTTTACCACGGCGTTATGTGTCGCGTGAACGTCTCTGCCTGCGTGGGACCACGGATTACTGGATAAATGACGCAATCGGCCGACCATTCTTTGTCGTATCCAAAACCCTCACGGACGGTTTGAGCGCCGCATTGCTCAACGACATTGTGCCCGATCTTCTGGAAAGCGTTCCCAACCAACCATCAGCGGTCGAACTTGCCGCTGATCCGTTATTGCATCGTTTTGTGATAGTGTTTGACCGCGAAGGCGCCACACACAGCCTGATGTCCGCGCTTTGGGAGCAAAGGATCGGCGCAATCACATATCGTAAAGCAGTCGCCCACAAGTGGGATGAAAGCGAGTTCACGGAAATGGATGTGCCGGTTCCCGGCGGCGGCTCCACAAAAATGAAAATCGCATCAAAAGAATCTTTTCTGGCTGCCGGGAAAAAATCCATCCCCGTCATTGAGGTGCGTCGGCTGACCCAAACCGGACATCAAACCGCCATTATTTCCACCGCCAGGCGTTTAAACGACCCTGTAATCGCCGGACGCATGTTCTCGCGGTGGTGCCAGGAAAACTTTTTCGCTTACATGATGCAACACTATGATATTGATGGCCTTGTCCAATATGGAAGTGAAGAGATTCCTGGCACATTATTGATTGTCAACCCCGCCTGGCGCGCTTTGGATAAGCAATGCAAAGATCTGCGCCGCCGTATTCTCAGACTTCAGGCGGAACTCGGTGCGACAACCATGAACGACGAAAATGATATCCAGAAAAAAGCCGAGCAAATACAGGATATTCAGGCACTGCAAAAAGATAAAGACGAGCTATGCGCAAAACGCCGGCAAATCAAACGCAAAGTGCCGTTATCCACATTGCCGGAAAATGAACGGCCACAGCAATTGCTGCCGATGGCAAAGGCGTTGACCGACACGGTCAAAATGATTGCGTATCGCGCGGAAACCGCATTGGTAGGGTTGCTGCGACCACATCTCGTCAAGGAAGGTGAAGCGCGCGCATTGATCCGGGAACTTTTTGTGTCATCCGCCGATATCGAGCCAAACGATGAAGAAAACATGCTGGTAATCCGCGTTCATCGGATGGCTTGCCCAGCGCATGACAAAGCTATCGCCTGTCTTTTTGATGAACTCAATCGCAGCAATTTTCAACACCCCGAAACCGGATCAAGACTGATCTACAGGCTTGCTTAAATCAACCGAAATGTGCCAAACTATTTTCCGCCTAGATCAGTATTTCTGAACTTAGTTCACTATCTTTCATAGCGATTTACCTCAATCCCTGCTTACCCTCCCCTTCTTCTTCCCCCGTTCCCCTTTTTCC
>JAIVGW010000225.1 GCA_020201415.1 Lentisphaerota bacterium | reverse complement strand
CGCCCAGCAGTTGGACGGCGTTGATCCGGGCATCGCCTTCCGGCGTGAGCGCCACGCCTTCAAGCAGCAGGGCGGCGGTGGCTGACACTCCCGGCAGGCGCGCTGACATATCGGCCTGGAAAAAATGTTCGGACGAGGTCATGACATAATCGATTTTTCCCAGGCGTGAGCGGGCCAGTTGCTGCAGGCTGAAGCTCACGGAATCGCCGATCATCAAGGCGCCGGCCAGCACGGTGGCGGCCACGGCCGCGCCCAGCGCCACGCCCAGGTTGGAGCGCCGGTAATAAACCAGACTGCGCAGGATGTAAGTCAGGCGATTCATGGTGCAGGGCTGTTCCAGCTGGAGTCGTCTGCCGGGGCGAGTTTGCCGTCGGCCAGGCGGTAAACGGCGTGCATGCGCCGGGCCAGTTCCAGCGCGTGGGTCACAACCACCAGGGTGATGCCCTCCTCGCGGTTCAGATCGCATAATAATCCGCCCAGCGTTTCGGCGGACTGCCGATCCAGCGATCCCGTGGGCTCGTCCGCCAGCAGCAGGTCCGGCCGGTTGATCAAAGCCCGGGCTACGGCGGTGCGCTGCGATTCACCGCCGGAGAGACGGCCGGGCCGATGGTCCCGGCGCTCCATCAGGCCCATGCGTTGCAGCAGGAATTCCGCCCTATCAAGCGACTGCCGCCGCGCGGTGGCGGTGGAATTAAAAGCCAGGGTGGGCACCAGAATGTTCTCCAACACGCTGCATTGCGGCAGCAGAAAATGCTGCTGAAATACAAAACCGATCCGGCGGTTGCGCAGCTCCGCCAGGGCGGGCTCGGGCATTTGCCGCAGATCATGGCCGGCCAGCGTGATCCGGCCGGAGCTCGGCTGATCCAGCGCGCCGATCAGATTCAGCAATGTGCTCTTGCCGCAACCGGAAGGGCCGACTACGGCCAGCGAGCCGCCGGCCGCCAGGTCCAGGTTTATGCCGTTCAGCACATTCAGAGTGCCGGCGCCGGTGTAATGTTTGGTTACGTTTTCCAGTTTCAACAGGGCCATGGATCCTCCCCGGGTTGCCGCTGCTTGCCGTTGTTAATTTGTCAACTTTCCTGGTTGTCCCCAGCCAGCCGCTGTTTTGCCGCCTCATGGTATACGCGGGTCATCTCCCGCGTCACCCGTTCCAGGCTGAAGTTTGAGACCACGGCTTGCCGGCCCGCCTGTCCGAAACGGGCGGCCAGCGCCCGGTCGGTCAGCAGCGGGTGCAGGGCGGCGGCCAGACCTGCGGGATTCTGATCCCGGTAAATCAACCCGCCGCCGGTGGCCGCAATGATTTCGGGGTACCCGCCCAGGTCGGGCTGGCAGACGGGCACGCCGCAGGCCATGGCCTCCAACAGGAACAGTCCGCAGGCTTCAGGTCGGCGCGCGGGCACGCTCAACACGCTCAATGACTGCAGGAAAGCAGTGCGCCGCGGCTGCCGGAATGCTTCCTCAAAAGCGACGGCGTCGGCGCATCCGGACTCGGCCAGCCGCCGTCGGATTGATTCGATGAAATTGTTTTTGGCATGCAGTTCGCCTCCGGTGATTTTTAATTGCAGTCCGGCCAATTCCCGGTGTTGCCTGAGCAGAATGAAGGCCTCAATCAAAATATCCAGGCCGAAAGTCGGCTTCAGTTCCGAGAGATAGCCGATCACCGGCCGGTCCGGCCGGTTCGGGGCGGGGGTGAATTCAGTGATATCGACACCGGGTGGAATAATGCGGCAGCGGTCTTCGGTAAGGTCCAGGCGTTTACTGGCGGCCGCGGCGTAGGTTGCGCTGACGGGTATAAACAGGGCGACTTCCCGGCACAAGTCCCGCACCCGGTCCCAGCAGCGGGTGCGGTAGGGTTCCGGCAACGCATCCAGCCAGGTGTCTTCGTCCTGCAGGGAACAGACAATTGGCACATCAAGCGCGGCGCGCAGGGCCGGGGCCAGACCCAGAAGCAGGGCATTGGAAAGATGCACGACGTCGGGGCGGGGCTGGGTTTGCAGCCATTCGGTAAGTTGCCGAAGCTCGCGTTGCTGGCGGCCGCTGCTGCCCTGCAACACGCTGAGCGTCATATCACCCAGGCCCGCGGCCTGGGTGGAACCGGCCCGCGACGCAGCCCAGCGCAGCAGGCTGGGAGCGTCCATGAACCGTCGAAATTTTTCCGGCAGCCGGCGGTATAACGGCAGTTTCTGGGCCAGATAAACGTTGATCGCACCGTAAAAAACCGGCGCCCTGGTCACTGCCTCATCGGCCATTTCCATGAACGGCAGGTACAGCGGCACGAAAACTACTTTATGTCCCATTCGGTGCAATTGCCGGGCCAGGCCGACATCGCGCACGCAATTCTGGCAATAAAACCCGCCGCCGGAGCCGGGCACTATTTGAATGATGTTCATTCTTTGTCTCCAAAGGCATAAAGCGTGCCATCAGTTGCGCCGATTACAATCCAGCCGTCCACTACTGCCGCTGAAGCGCTGATGGGACTGCCGATCAGATACGACCAGAGCAACTCGCCGTCACTGAAGTTCAGCATGTAAATGCGTCCATCACGTGCGCCGCACAACACGCGGTCGCCCGCCACTACCGGTCCGCCCTCAATGTCGCGATGGGCCCGGAACCGCCAGATTTCCTTGCCGCTGACTCGCGCCAGGCAATACAAGCCTCCTTCATTGTCGCTGGCCAGCACGCGCGTAGTGGTCACGGCCGGTGAGGCCAGAAAGGCCGGGCTGTCGGTGGTGTCGCTGTCCGGGCGGAAACGCCAGACTATCTCATTATGGCTTAGATCGATGGCCAGCACTTCGCCCTCGTAGTGTCCGACATAGGCCTGCCGGTCGCGCAGGGCGGGCGAGGCGGCCACGTAGGAACCGGCGGCGATCCTGGCCCGCGGGGTGCCGTCCCGCAGGTTAACCGCATGCACATGTTCATCACAGCCGCCGACCAGCGCCAGGTCGTCCAGCAGCGCCGGGGTGCCGTGTATGTAATTGTCGGTTTCATACACCCAGGCGGATTGGCCGTCAGCGGCATGCACGGCGTGTAGCCGGTAATCGTAACTGCCGACCAGAATCAGCGCCGGATCCCCGGGCGCCCAATTCGCGCCGCCCATGATGGCCCCGTCCGTGTTATAAGTCCAGCGCGGCCGGCCTGTGTCCGCATCCAGGGCATGCAGCCGTCCATCGCTGTCGCCGATATACAGAGCGCCATCAGCGTAAAGCGGTGGCGCTTCAATGCGGGCTTCCATGCGGCGGGTCCAGACATTGCTGCCGTCGCTCAGCTGCAAGGCGTGCACCGATCCGTCCGTGGCGGCGGCATACACAATGCCATCGTTAATGATCGGCGCAGCCTGAATTTTGGCGCCGGCGTCAAATGTCCAACGCAATACCGGTTGACGCGGCACGCGCGCGGGTGAGGCGCCGGTCAGGGCGGCATCTCCGCGTGCCATCGGCCAGGAGTTACCCGTGGCCGCTAGTGGAGTGCCGGCCTCGCTGTACGGTGTATGCTGCCAGATTGTCAATAACATGATGGCAAGACCTGTCCGGTTCATGGCATAATCTCCGTATGACATTGACGGCCGGTGTCCGTCAGGGCGCCGGTGGGACAGACGGCCAGGGCGGCGGCTACGACGGGCGCAGGTATTTTTTCCAATGACGCGTTAAAGGGCGTGCCCACGCGCACATCCATGCCGCGGCCGATAAATGAAAGGCCCCAGGGAGCCTGGGCCTTTTCCATGACCCGGATACAAAGGCCGCAGGCAATGCATTTCCCCGGGTCGTAAATAATCTGTCCGTAACGCGTGGGATGGTAATGGCGGCGCTGGTCGGGCCGCCAAGCCTGTTGGCTGGCGCCGTAAGTTTCAGCATAGCGGCGCAATTTGCAGGCATCCCTGGCGCGGCAATCACAATGCAGGCAGCGTGCCGCTTCGCGGCGCGCCTCGTCATCGTTGTAATCATCCGCGGGCTTTCCCGCTGGTTCCACGCGGTCGGACGGATCGGCATCCTGCAGCCATTGCCGCAGTTCTTCAGGCTCGGGACGACCGGGAATGCGGTGATCATACCCGCGGGGCCGGCCTTGGACCGGCTGGTGGCGCAACGCTTGATCCGCCGCCATCCCCGCGGTCCGGCCCTGAGCCAGGGCGCGCACTGCCAGCCGTCCGGGCCGCACAACGTTGCCGCAGGCAAAGACGCGCTCATCACTGGTGCGGCCGGTATGCCTTTCGACTTTGATGCCTTCCCCCGCCGATTGCAGCCCCCATTGCCGTGCCATGGCGGCGGCATCTTCGGCGCCGGTGGCCAGGATGATCAGATCGAACTGCTCAAGCAGCTGGGCGGGGGCGATGGTTACGCCGATTTCCGCACCCAGCCGCAGTTCAATGCCCTGCCGTAGAATTAAATTGATTTCGTCGTCAAGCACCTGATGCGGCAGTATGCCGTCCAATTCCGGATGCCGCAGATTGCCTCCGGCAACGGGTTGTCTGTCAAAAAGCGTTACAGCATGTCCGGACCGGCGCAGGGCCTGTGCGGCAGCCAGACCGGCCGGGCCGGCGCCAACTACGGCGACCCGGCCGCTGGCAGCGGTCGTGTCCGGCGTCCGGGGCAGGTTGTTCCGCAGGTTGAAGTCACCTGTGAAACGCTTCAGCCGGCAGATGGCCACCGGGGTGTCATGGTGCCCCCGCCGGCAGACTTTTTCGCAGGGCGCCGGGCAGATGCGTCCGAGGACGGAGGGCAGGGCAATATCCCGGAGCACGACGCGCCTGGCTTCATCCATTTCTCCCGCGGCGATGTGGCGCAGCATGGCGGGAATGTCCATTCCGGCTGGACAGGCCCGCCGGCAGGGTCCCTCGCAATCGCCGAGATGATCGCCCAGCAGCAGCGCCAGAGCCGTTCTGCGGGAGTCGAGGACGGCCGGGCTGTCGGTAACGATCCGCATGCCTTCCATTACCGATGTCGAGCAGGCCGGCAACAATTTTCCCGTGCGGATATCTTCAACCATACAGATCATGCAGGAAGTGAAATGCGGCAGCCCCTTGCCCGCGCACATGGTGGGGATTTCACAGCCCATCCGCTGCGCCGCTTCCAGTAGTGTGGTGCCGGCGGGAACATCCAGCGGCTGTTGATTTATGGTGATGTTTGGCATGGTTGCTTATGGCAGCCGGGCCCGGCTGCCGTCTCCTGCTTGGTTCAGCGCACGATCCTTCCTCCTGATTTCACCACAATGGCGCCGGTGGGGCAAGCCTGGCGGCAGGCGTCGCAGCGGACGCACAGCGCGCTGTCGATTTCATGGCGTTGGTAAGGCCGCGCCGCAATGGCGTCGGCCGGGCAGCGCTGGGCGCAGCGGGTGCAGCCGATGCAGTCTTCATTGACACAATATTCAATCAACGCCTTGCATTGACCGGCCGGGCAGATGCCCTGCACATGCGCCTCATATTCCTCGCGGAAATAACGCAGGGTGGTGAGGGCCGGATTGGGAGCAGTCTGTCCCAGGCCGCAGAGGCTGCCCTGTCGCACCAGGGGCGCCAGTTGCTCGAGACGCGCTATGTCATCGCGGGTGCCCCGTCCGGCGCAAAGGCCTTCGAGCAGTTCCAGCATGCGTCGGGTGCCGATGCGGCAGAAGGTGCATTTCCCGCATGACTCGTGCTGGGTGAATGCCAGGAAATACCGCGCTATTTCCACCATGCAGTCGGTGTCGTCGAGCGCCACCAAGCCGCCGGAGCCCATCATGGCGCCCGCCTGTACCAGCGCTTCGTAATCGATCGGAGTGTCTGCCAGCCGCGCCGGGATGCAGCCGCCGGACGGCCCGCCGATTTGTACCGCCTTAAGGCGCCGCCCGTCGGCAATGCCGCCGCCGACATCGTTGATTACCTGGCGGATGGTCATGCCCATGGGGACTTCAATCAGACCGCCGCGGCTGATCTTGCCCGCCAGGGCAAACACTTTGGTGCCCTTGCTGTGTTCCGTGCCGATCGCGGCAAAGGCTGCCGGACCGTGACGCATAATCCAGGGCGCCAGGGTGAAGGTCTCGGTGTTGTTGACCAGGGTGGGACATCCCTGCAGGCCCTGTTGCGATGGGTATGGGGGGCGGCGGCGCGGCATGCCGCGCCGGCCTTCGATCGAGGCCAGCAGCGCGGTTTCCTCCCCGCACACGAAGGCGCCGGCGCCTTCCACGATGCGCAGGTCAAAATCAAGTCCGCTGCCGGCGATATTTTGTCCCAGCCAGCCGCCGGCCCGGCAGATCGCCAGTGCCTGTTCCATGCGGCGCAGGGCCAGGGGGTATTCGGTCCGGATGTACAGAAAGCCCTGTCCGGCGCCCACGGCGCGCGCGGCAATCAACATGCCTTCGATGACCCGGAAGGGATATGACTCCAGCAGCATGCGGTCCATGAAAGCGCCCGGATCACCCTCGTCACCGTTGCAGACGATGAACTTGGGGCGGCCGGGGGCCGCGGCCACCTCGCGCCATTTGCGTCCTGTCGGATAGCCTCCTCCGCCGCGTCCGCGCAGACCGCTGTGTTCAATCTGATCCATGATGTCTGCCGGCTTTAATGTTCGCAGGGCCCGGACCAGGCCTTCAAAGCCGCCGGCGCCGCAATATTCGTCCAGACTGACGGGATCCAGCAGTCCGGACGACTCGGTGGCCAGATGCATTTGCGGATCGAGATAAGAGGCAAGCTGCGGATCACGCGCATCGACGGCGAAATGCCGCGCGGTGGGCGGGGTGTCATCCGTGTAAAGCTGTTCCAACCATTGGCGGAGGTGTTGGCGGAAGCGCTCCAGGCGGGTGGATGAGGGGAAATGCTTGTGAAAGATTGCGGGAATGTGTTCGGGTTTGACCCTGGTGTAGAGCTTGGATGGCCGGTCGCGCATGACGATTTCCAGCAAGGGCTCCTCATAACACAGACCGATGCAGCCCACTTGCCGGATGCGCACGGGAGTGCCGGTGCGGGCTGCGCGTTCACGCAGCGCGTCGGCAATTTCCGCGGCGCCGCTGGCCACGCAACAGGAACCCAGCCCAACCCGGATATCGCCCAGGATGTTCGAATCGGACAGGGCATCCTGGGGCGGCTGACCTGTTTCATGCTCCCGTTGCAGGAAATCGTTGAGGATGGTGCCGACGTTGTCGGTGGTGGCATACCCGTAAATCACGCCGTCCACCTGCACCACCGGCGCCAATGTGCAGCAACCCAGGCAATTGACTTCCTGGATGGTAAAGAGATTGTCCCCGTCGGTATCCACGCCCTCCTCCAGTCGCAAATGCCGGCGCAACGCCTCGACGATTCTGCCGGCGCCCTTGACGTGGCAGGCTGTGCCGACGCAAACGCTGACAATGTGGCGTCCGGCGGGTTTGTGTCGGAATTGAGTATAGAAGGTTGATACACCGGCCAGGGCTGCGGGCGTGATTGCGGAATGGTCGCAGATATAACGCAGCGCCGGTTCCGGCAGGTAATTGTAATGGGCCTGGATGCCCTGCAACACTGCAATCACATCCGATGCTTCCCGCCCCTTCTGATCCAGGATACTTTCCAGCACGGTTGGATCTACCGGAGGTTCGTTTATTATTTGCTCGTTCATTATTGATTTCCGCGGTGACCGGTTCATTCGGCGCCGATGCAGAACAGGTGTTCGGCGCCGCGGATATACAGCCGGCGGCCAACCGGCGCGGGTGTGGTGAAACATTCCTCGCCCAGTTCCGGTTCAGCCAGCAGCTCGAACTCATCGCCGGCGCGGAAGATGCGCGTCACCCCGTCTTCGGTGGTCCAGTAAAGGCGGTCGGCTGCCAGGATGGGCGAACCGTAGCCGCCGCGGTCGAATTCATGTTCCCAGATCAGTTGGCCGGTGGCGGCGTCAATACAGGAAAAGGAGCCGTAACTGGTGGGGAGAAACAAGCGGCGGTCGGTGGCAACCGGACTGCCGGCGTCGGGCATTTCCAGGCGGCTGGTGGTCCAGAGTTCATCGCCGGTGAGGAGGTCCAGCGCCACGGCCTGGGCGTACTGGTTGGCGGCGAACAGGCGTCCGGCGGCATAGGCCGGTGAAGAGCCGATTTCACCGCTCAAGCATTCATTGCTCCACAATTCCGCCCCCGTCAGGGCGTCGTAGGCGGCGACCATGGGCGCCGCGCTCAACACCAGCACCATACGCGCATCGGTCCTGGCCAGGATGGGCGAGGCCCAGGAGATTTCCGCGGCCCGGACCTGTTCCCATCGCGTTTGGCCGGTCTCGGCATCCAACGCGATGACTTCCGCGCCGCCGAAATGGTCATATTGAATGAAAACCAGTCCCTGATAGAGCAGCAATGATGAGGAATGACCGTAATGGTTATCCGGCGTGGGCAGCTTGCGCGACCACAGGCGGCGTCCGTCGAAGTCCAGGCCCAGCACCGCGCCGGTGCCGAAAATTGCCGCCACGCGTTGTCCGTCCGTGGCCGCCGATGGCGCGGCATAACCGGTGTCTTCCGTCACTTCCGGCAGGTCGGAGTCGTCGTCCACGCCTTCGGTATCGGCGGTCCAGAGCAGTGCGCCGGTGTCGGCGTCGAAACAATAGACTTCCCGATTCTCCTGGTCGGCGCCGGTCAGAAAAACGCGGTTGCTCCAGACGATCGGTGAATTATATCCCGGCCGCTGAAGCGGTGTTTGCCAGATAATGCCGGCGCCGGTGCTGCCGTTCCAGTCAAGCGGGGGGTCGGCGTCCGGCGCCAGCCCGAGTCCGCCGACGCCGCGGAATCCGGGCCAGTTGCGGAAGGCTTCCGCCGGCCAGTCGGCCGGGGCCGGCGCAAAATCCGGTGCGTCCATGGCCGCCGCGCCGGTTGCCTGCTCCGTAGGCCTGGCCGGCGCCGTCAATTCAGCCACATCCAGCGCGCGGGTGGGGCGTCCATAATGCCAGGCGATGACCAGCGCGCCCACGATAGCCAGAGCGCCGCATACCGCCAGCGCGCGCCGGGCCAGCGTAGCTGCGCGCCAGGGATCATCCAGGCCCGGACAGCGCCGCGGATCAGGTGTAGCCGCCGGACCGTAACAGGCCAACTGCAGGCCTAAGATCAGCACCAGACCGCCGGCCAGCAGCAGCAGCCACCCGGTTTCCCATTGCCACTGCCGGATGAAAAAGGCGCGCCGGGCCAACAGGTCCAGTTCGCGCAGTTGCTGACGCAATTCAGCGTCGTCAGGCGCCTGTTCCAGCCGGCTGGCGAGAGTTTGCAGCGCCGGCAGATCCAGCGGATCGACGGTCGTCAGCAGTAACCAGTTGGTCGCCATGAATGCCGCTACCAGCAGGATGAACAGGCCGGCAATCACAGTCAGGCGCCGGCCCATCAGGACTCTGGCCGGCAGGGTCTGCGGTATCGATTTGGTTGTGTCAGGCAGCGTCATGATTTCAGGTTTTCAGTAGCCGGGTTCAACGCGAGGGCCGCGGTTGTTGCGGGCGGAGCGGCTTTACGCCCCACCGGACAATTGGCAAAGCAACGGGCGCAACTGAAACAGGCGGCGCGGTCGGGTTCGTAGTCGGTCGGGGAACGCCAGAGCGAGAGGCCCCAAATCCTGCTGCATATTATCAGCGCCAGCAGCGCGCCCGTAACGGCGCCGCCGATAATGAAACGGCGGTGCACGATGCGGGCCTGGCGATACAGATCGCCGGTCGGCAGGTCGGAAGCGAAAAAGGCCGCCACGTCAGCGCTTAATCCGGTGGATGCCCTGGCATCGGTCTGGACCACTTGCATGGCCAGCGCCACGTCGTGGTTGTACCGCGCCAGCCAGTTGCCGGAAAGTAAACTCCCGGCCGCGCCTGGATGGCGCCGAAGGGGCAGGCATCCTCGCAGAGCCGGCACTGCACGCATTCGGCCGGTGTGATGGTCACATGGCGGCGCGCCAGCCGTGAGCATAAGCCCAGCAGTACGCCGTAAGGACAGAGAAACCGGCAATAGGGGCGGGCGACGAATAGGCCCACGGCCAAAATCAGAGCGCCGAACAGGAGCATGGACAGCGGGGCGCCCAATCGGAAAAATCCCACGAAAGGATCCCAGCGGCAGATCAGGAAGCCCGTGCCGGTGGCGGCGAACAGCAAAGCCAGGCACAGGTAAACCCAGGGCAGCATCCCCAGGGTGTGATTGAGCCATAGCGGCAGTTTAACCGGGCGCCATACCGTCAGCTCCTGGATGGCGCCCAGAGGACACACGGCGGCGCAAAAGGTGCGTCCATGAAAAAGCGTGAACAACAGCGGCAGCGCAAAAAAGGCCAGGACCGGCAGAGGGATTAAATATTCTGTCTGGAACCAGGCGGCCGTCACGTTCTGGCTTGCCCCCACTGCGCAGATGCAGCCCTGTCGCCAGAAACCGAAATAAAGCAGACTGAACACCGCCAGCGCCAGCAGTCCCCGGCGCGACCGGCGGCGCAGCGCCAGGTGTCCGGCCAGCGCCAATGCCAGGATCAGCAGCAGCACATCCAGATATTCCCAGCCGAACCAGCGGGCTGCCGGTGCAGTGAGCAGGGGCGCACTGTAGTCGGATTCGAAATCCGGGCGCGGGAACCGCTGGACAGTCTGCGCCGCCAGTATCACCGGCGTGCTGATGGCTGTCAGGATTAAAGTGACCGGATTACGCATTTCAAACTCCCTTGAGCAGGTAAGGTTCGTCCGCCGGCACCAGTCGGAAAGCCTGGACGGGGCAGACGCGTGCAATGGCGCAATCGTTGCAATTCACGCAGCGATCATGTCGGACCTGCAGGAACAATGATCCGTTGCCGAATTGCGAGCAGCCTTTCACGCAGACTCCGCAGCCGATGCACTTCTCCTCGATGATCGTATACTCGTAAAACGGATCTTCAATAAAAGTGCGCTTGATGGCGCCGGTGGGGCAAAGCTGGCTTTCCGCTGCCGTATCCAGGTTTTTGGCCTGTGGGTGATGATAGCCGCCGCACAATTTGCAGTATCCGCAGAGAACATAGGCATGCACGGCCTTCACCGCCGAAGGTTTCAGGACGCAGGCATGTTCACAGTTGCCGCAGTGAACACATTTGTGCGGATCGAGCTGCCAGACCTGCGTTTTGCGTTTGCTTTTCCATGAAGTTGCCCCGGCCAGGCCGGCCACCAGCGCCAGCGATAGGCCGCCCAGCCAGCGCCTGAGAAAGCCGCTGCGGGTAAGTTTTTCCGGTTGGGCAGGGGTGGTGGAAGCTTGAGTCATGCGGAGCCCTCCTGTTTCCGGCGGCGGGAGAGGGCCGCCGGCAGGCCGCACCCGCGGTAGTTGTTGCAAGCGCGCGCTGACGGCAGCGCCCAGCAGCAGAACGGACTGCCTGAGGCAGGTTCGCAAAAAATCGCGGCGTGGCAAGGATGAATTATTCATTATGGTTGTCTGTGTAATTGATAAGTTCAAATATCCTGATTTTAACGCGGGCCGGGTCGGTCACCAGAATGCGATCATGCGCGTCTACAGCCAAATCCAGGCTGAGGATCTGACTGTCGAACATGCCCGGCGCGGCGACCACGCCCGTGAATGCGCCGCGCCGGGTATAGATTTTGATGCGGGCAATGCCCTTTTCGCTGGTGACAATTGCGCCGTCGCTCAGCCGGGCCGCATGACTGGGATTGCAGCAGCCGCAGAAGTTTTCCAGTTGCAGGCCCGGGGCATCCTCCCAGCCGCCTATGTGTTCTCCATCGTAATTATATTCCTCCAGTCGTTGACGACCGGGATTGACCACCCACAGGGTGCGTCCCTGGCCCAAAAAAACATCAAAATAGGGGCTAGGCACCGAGAAGCCCGGGCCGCCGGCATTCTCCCGGCCGTCAATGGTTAGCTGCAACACGCCGTCCGCCGAGAAACGCATCACCTTCCGGTCGGCGGCATCGGCGGCAAACACAACTTCGCCGTCCGCGGCCAGTGAAGTGATCAAGGCCTCCTGGCGGATGCCGGTGAAGCGGGTGCGCAGCGCGCCATCCACTTTGTAGGATTCTACCTGATTGCCCAGGCCGACGTAAAGGTTGTTCTGCGGATCCGTAGCCAGGCAGGTGACGGCGGCCGTAAATGTCATGCGCCTCAGTTCCGTGCCGGTCCGGTCCATTACAACCAGTTGCCGTCCGCCGCCGGCATAAATTCTATGCTCGTCATCCGTGGCCACAGCCGTGACCGTTGCCAGGCCGGGCGGCCGGAGGGCGGCGGTTTCATGGTACAGAATCAATTCCGGGTCAACCTGCATGAAGGCGCCGGTCTGTTCCTCATAGGCGGCAATACGCGGGTTGGACGATGGCGCTGCGGGACGCGGCGCAAGTTGCCGCAGGCGCTGGATAAGCAGCATGGTCAGCGCCAGCCCGGCGGCCACGGTCAAGATGGACATGGTTTTTTTCGTCATACAACCTCGCATTTACAATTAACGCAGATCCACACACATCAGCCGGGTATCGTCGCGCAGCACAAGATGTCCCTGCACCAGCGCCAGCGGACCCCAGGCGTCATGCCCTTCCAGCAGGCGGCGGCGGCCCAACTCCCGGTAGCCCATGGCGCCGGCTTCCAGCATGGTCAGCACACCGTCGTCGCTGAGGACATAGAGTTTACCGTCCGCCAGCAGGTATGGGCCCAGGCCGAAGCGGTTTTCCCGGCCGCTGGTCCAGAAAAAATTGTCCGGGTCATCCGGATGCACGCATGCCAGCTGGTTGCGCAGGGGGCCGGCGTCGTTGGGCAGGATGCCGAACATGTGGCCGTCATGCATCACCGGAGTCTGCTGTTCGGAGGCCAGGCCCTGATTGGGTTTGAAGTCGGCAACAGTCGCGACGCGGAATTCCTCGCCGCTGCGCCGTACCTGCAACAGCATGCTGCCGCCGCCGTAACCGGCGGTGACGAAGATGCGGCCGTCAGGCAACACCAGCGGTGAAGGAGCAATTACGGAACGATCCCACTGCGGGGCGAACCAGAGGATTGCGCCCCTGTGTTCTTCGGCGGCGGCGACGCCGACCATGCCGCCCAATGCGGCATAGACGAACATCGGGATGCCGTCGAATTCCGCCGGCATGATCGAGGAATGGGACATGGCCAATCCATGAGTATTGGGCGTCTGCCAGAGCACGGCCCCGGTGGCGCAGTCCACGCCCATCATCAACACCTCCGTGCCCGCCGGGGCCAGTATGGCCACGTCATCCACAATCAGCGGGCATTGTCCGGCATGCCACATGGGGATGGTCGCGCCATATTCCCGGACCAGGTCGATGCCCCAGTAAAAATCCCCCGTTACGGCGTCCACGCACATCACGTGGCCGGCGGGACCCAGAGTCACCACGAACTTTTCCGAGACCGCCGGGACGGTGCGCGACATGCCGTGATTCCTTCTGACAACAACATCATAGGCACGACGCCAGATTTCCCGTCCATCCGCCAGTGAAAGGCA
>JAIVGW010000378.1 GCA_020201415.1 Lentisphaerota bacterium | reverse complement strand
GGAGATATATTATATTACTCACGCTTTCAATTGCTTTTCTTATATCGGTGCGTGCGGGAGGGTTAATAATCTATCCTTATATCATTTTGTTTGCAGGTACCTGGATATTGCTTAAAAATCAGTTGCGACTTTTTTTAAGGAAGAACCGGAAAACTTTACTGCGCTTGGTTGTGCAATTTGCTGTGGTGCTTTCCGGTGGCTATCTATTGGGGTTGCTATTTTGGCCGCTTGGCTTAATAAGGCCTCTCTCTAACCCGCTTGAGAGCCTGTCAGTAATGGAGGACTATAGTATTCTTATCAGGCAGATATTTGAAGGCAACTGGTACTGGAGCAAGTCGCTTCCTTCTTATTATCTACCAAAGTGGCTTCTGATCAGTCTGCCCGTATTTATACTTGTTGGACTCATACTTTATGGTCTGCATTTCATCGTTAATTACAAAAAGATATCCTACGCTGAATTAATCGTTCTTTTTACACTCATATTTCCCCTGGCTTACGTTATTCTGATTAGGTCAAATCTATATAGCGGATGGCGCCAGATGTATTTTGTGGCAGGACATATCGCTGTCCTTTTTGCCATCGGTTCAGAAAGTATGGTCGATTATTATCGGGGGAAGAAAGTGATCGCCATTATCATTGCTGCATTGCTATTGTTTACCTCCTTGCTACCAATGATCCATTATGTAAGAAATCCCGGCACGGCTTATGTCTATTTTAATGCGATTGCCGGTGGAAATAAGCACGCGTGGGGAAACTACGAATATGACTATTACTGGCATGGGATGAAAGAGGCTACCTTATGGTTTGATGAGCATATTCAGCAAGGTGATGATCCCATTTATGTGGCGTCAAATTTTAATATATCACTTTATCTTAAGCACCGCCCAGACATTGACGTTCGTTATGTTCATTATAATAACCGGAGTAAAGTTCCATGGGAATATGGAATATTTGGAATCAACTACATTCATCCTGACCAATTGAAAAATGATCGTTGGAAACCAACTGGTATTGTAAAAATATTCAGGGATGGATATAATAATCCACTTGCGGTAGTTATAAAGCGTGAAAATACAAATGATCTTGAAGGAATTCGTTCTGCAAGGCTGGAAAATTGTAACCACGCTATTGAATTATTGAATGAAGCGATCAAAAATGATCCAAACAATTTTGTTCTTTACGAATACCTGGGTGAATGCTACTATAACCGCAATGATACACTGATTACCCAGCGATTTATTGAAAAGGCAAAATCCCTTCACCCCTGGAGCGAAAAAATCAATATGATTGATGCACAGCTGGATTATGACCGGGGAAATTATGAAGTTGCCCTCAAAAAATGCCTCAATATTGTGGAGAATAATAATAAATATCATAATATTGTACCTCTTTTAATCTCCTGTTACGAAAAAACAGGAAATAGCAAAATGGCCGATTTTTATCGGGCGAAGTTTTTGAATTTGCAAGACAATAAAAATGGTAATTAATTTGTTACACATACATAGTGCTTGTCAATAGAAAAAAATAATATAACTTAATTAATACATATGAAAACAAAAGCGATTATTGTAGGACTGATCATGTTTCTTGCATTTTCTTTTAATGTTCAGGGTCAGGGTCAGGAGCAGACTTTTTTAGAGGAAAGTGAAGATAGTGCCAAAACTGAAGACATGCTTTATTATGGTTTAGAGGACCAGGAAAAAGGTGCTTCAACAGGTTTGATCATTGGAATTGTAGCCGTTGTAGTTGTAGGTGGTGGAGTTTTCTTTTTGATGAAAAAGAAAAAGAAATAATAAATATGTTATCCCTGGGTTGAGCGTTTTTTCACCAAGCTCGAATGACTGCTGTGTGGGCATCAATCTTATTACAGGCTCAAATTCTTGCACAAGACACAAACACCTCAATCAAAAATTATTTTATAGATCCTTATGCCCTCTCGGTCGTTGGGTTTAATCTTTGAGCAGGTCGGGCTCGCCGGCTTCCTGCTCGGGGATCCACTTGGACTGCTGCGGTCTGCCCAGCAAATTGAGACTGAAGCGGTAACTGCCCGAGCGCACCTGCCAGACGATGCGACGGTCAGCACCTTGCTCCCCCGTGCGGTGCGAGAAAGTGATGCCATCCGGCAGTGAGGATGCCGGGGTATCGTTTTGCCAAATAGTTGTCCCGCCTTCCCGGATGGTGAATTCCGACACGGGCGTGTCGAGCATCGGCAGGCTGAGCATTGCCTGGCTGTTGGGCGGGATGGTCACTACCAGCTCCAAGCCGGAATCGGAAAGCTCCCAGCGGCTGGAAATCCTGCCGTAAGGGGACTGCGTTTCGCCCGCAGCAAAACCAAGGCCGCTGACGATGACCGGTTCGATCAGGAAAGTCTGAAATCCCGGATGCTCCGGATCCGGCCGGATCCCCGCCAGACGTTTCATGAAATAAGAAGCGATGCCCGTATAACAGGTGTGAATTCGGCTGGGAACATCCACACTCCAGTATTCCGGCCAGGTGGTTTCGTCGCGTTTAAGAAAATGTCCATAGCTGGGTTGTGTGGTTTTATTCAAATGCGCCGCAACAATCTCCCCGCCCGGGTAGTTCTCAGTGATAAATTTAAGCAAGATGGGGAGTCCCGAGCTGCCCATATCGAAGTAGGGTCGTGTTGATATTTCGCTCGGGATCAAAGAATTCCTGGTGTATCCGCTGCTTCAGCGCCCGCAGCCGGGGCCGATATTCGGCGATGTCTGCTTCATTGCCAAGGATTGCCGCGATGTTGATAAAAGTCGTCAAATTGAGTGCGTAGATACAATTATTGAAATAGAGAAACTCGCGGGGCTGTGCGTTGCGCTGGTGGTCGGGGTTGGCCCATTCACCTAAAAAATGCCCCCAGCTTCTACCGTAAGGCTGCAGTAGCCCGGCCTCCACCTGGGATTGGAGAAACTCCAACCATTGCCGGCTGGTGGCATAAGCCGACTCCAGAATGCGTTGATCGCCGTAGGTTTGATAGGCTTCCCAGGCGATATTCAGGCCGGAACTGCTCCAGAGTGGGCCGCCATAATGCGTGTTGACCTGGGGCACAGTATGATGAATCCAACCGTTCGCTTCCTGCATATCCGTCCAGTCGCGCACAATTTTACTATACAAAGCCCCCGACCGGTAGTTGGGCAGACCGATTCCCCAGGCCGTGGCAAAGCCCACTTCCCCATAGCCCAGACGCTCCCGGTGCGGGCAATCCGCCGTAAAGCCTTCAGTGGTGTTGGCCAAATACGTCCAGATATCGGTTTCGTAGATTTGATTGAACAGCGCATTGGACGAGCTGAAATGCCCGATACGCTCCATATCCGTACTAATCGCATACCCGATGACATCCGATCGTTGTGGTTTCTTTTTCAAGCCCTCAAGCGTAACCCACCTTCCTGCAATGTAGTTGAAGCGATGGCTGAAAGTTTCTGTGGCAGCCCGCGCGCAGATATAGCGGCTGACTTGATTAAAATCCACTTCGGTGCCGGGCTGATTGGACACTTTGATCGTGATTTCATCACCCGCAGCCTGGTCATGCAGTTTGAGCTCAATCCAACCGGTAAAGTTTTTGCCCATATCCACCCGATAGCTCTTGCCTGCGGGACCCGCGCTAATCTCCTGCGCCGTAAGTGTCTCAATAATTCTGGAAGGATCGCTCACCTGCGCAGACAAAGCCACGGATGCATCGACTTCCCGGGCCTGCGGCCAGGCGCTGTCGTCAAAACCAGCCTTGTTCCAATCGGGCAAGTGTCGGCGGGCATCGATTTGTTCACCGCCGTTGTTGCCATATTGGATAGGGCCGATGTTTTGGCTGGAACTGATGTGACATCGCCAATTCGCATCGGAAGCAAATTCTAGCGCGCGACCGTCTGACAATTGACCATTGAATTGAACCTTAAGAATTTGCTTCGTTGCTTTGGCAAAAAAATTATAGCGGCTCCAGCCGGGGCCATACCAGACCGCTAAGGTATTGTCTCCGGTGTTTAACATGTCGGCGATGTCGTAGGTCACATACTGCACCCGTTTATCCAACCGGGTCAGGGAAGGCGCCAAAACGCGGTCGTCCACTTTTTCCCCATTTACGTAGAGCTCATGGTAGCCCATGGAGGCGACATGGATAAATCCGGAGCTGAGCGGAGCGTCTAACGATACATTTTTGCGAAACCAGATATGACTCTCGGCTGGCGCATCCGGATGCTGAATCCACGCTCCCTGCCAATCCTCCGGCTGCAGCAGCCCCATCGAAAAACGGGCGGGCTCGCTCCAAGCCGAGGGCTGGCCGGCTTGGTCCCACGCACGCACCTGCCAGTAGTAGGCCTGCCCGGACTGCAGTGGCTCGCCCGCGTAAGAGACCAGCGCCGACTGCGACGATCGCACGACACCGCTGTCCCAGAGATCGGCACGCCCCAGCGCCAGCAACTCACGCGATGACGCTACCAGCAGGCGATACGCTGTCTGCAGCTGGCCC
>JAIVGW010000138.1 GCA_020201415.1 Lentisphaerota bacterium | reverse complement strand
TATCAAAATTTCTGCCCGACATCCGCTTGGCATACAGCGGTAAATTCCGGCGTGACACCACCATGTTTTATGGTATAAACAAGAATTCGGGCAGACTTTATCCGTTACCGGATCAATGCAATTCAGCGGCTTGGCCGCGCAGTTTAAGAGGAAGCAGCATCATGCAGGAAAAATATCCGTTTGCGGAAATCGAGCCGAAATGGCAGAGCTACTGGGAGACCGCCGGATTGTTCAAGGCCGACCTGGATCGCTCCCAGCATAAATATTACTGCCTGATGATGTTTCCTTATCCCTCCGCCGCCCTGCACGTGGGACACGGACGCAACTACATCCTGGGCGATGCCGTGGCCCGTTACAAAATCATGCGCGGCTACAACGTCCTGACTCCCATGGGCTGGGATGCCTTCGGCCTGCCGGCGGAAAACGCCGCCATCAAGACCGGCGACCACCCGCGCGTTGCCACCCTGCGCAATATCGCCACCATGAAGCGCCAGTTGCGCAGTTGGGGAGTATGCTACGACTGGGACCGCGAAGTCACCGCCTGCCTGCCGGACTATTACAAGTGGACCCAATGGCTTTTCCTGAAGTTTTATGAAAAGGGCCTCGCTTACAAGGCGCATGCTCCCGTCAACTGGTGCCCTTCCTGCGCCACGGTGCTGGCAAATGAAATGGTGATCGACGGCCGTTGCGAGCGTTGCGAGAGCGAAGTCATCGACAAGCACCTGGAACAGTGGTTTTTCAAAATCACCGACTATTCCCAGCGGCTGCTGGACGACATGCAGCAACTGCCCGGCTGGCCGGAACGGGTCAAGACCATGCAGGCCAACTGGATTGGCCGCAGTGAAGGCGCCCAGGTGGCATTCAAACTCCAGCCCCGGGAAAACCGGGCGCCGGATCCCTGCGATGAAATTCATTGTTTCACCACCCGCGTGGATACGATTTTCGGCTGCACCTACATGGTGCTGGCGCCGGAATACCCGCACCTGGCGCAGCTGGTGCAGGGACTGCCGCAGGAGCGGGAAGTGCTGGAATTTGTCCGCCACGCGGGACGTCTGTCGTCCAAGGAACGCCTGGCCGACGCCTCGGACAAACACGGCGTATTCACCGGGCGCCATGTCATCAACCCCTTCAACGGCGAAGCCATCCCGCTCTGGGTAGGCGACTACGTCATCATGAGTTACGGCGCGGGCGCCGTCATGGCTGTGCCGGCGCACGATGCGCGCGATTGGAGCTTTGCCCGCAAATACAAACTGCCGATCCGCCTTTCCATCAGCGACGCCGGGGCCGACCTGCGCCTGGAAGATATGGCCGCAGCTTTCTGCGAGGACGGCATCACGGTGGATTCCGGCGAGTTTTCCGGACTGTCCAGCGCTGAGGCGCGGCAGCGTATGACGGAGCATGCCGCCGCCCAGGGCTTCGGCGGCGCCCGCGTCAACTTCCGTCTGCGCGACTGGCTGATCAGCCGTCAACGCTATTGGGGCACGCCCATCCCCATTATTTACTGCGATGATTGCGGCCCCGTGCCGGTGCCGGAGAAGGATCTGCCGGTGCTGCTGCCGGAGAATGTGGAATTCCGTCCCACCGGCGAATCGCCATTGGCCCGCGCGCCCGAATTCCTGAACGCTAAATGCCCGCAATGCGGCAAGCCGGCACGACGGGAAATCGACACTATGGATACCTTCGTCGATTCCAGCTGGTACTATCTGCGCTATCTCTCGCCGCATGACGACCAACAGGCCATCGACTCCGCCGTCTGCAACCGCTGGCTGCCGGTGGATCAATACATCGGCGGCGTGGAACATGCCATCCTGCACCTGCTCTACGCGCGCTTCTTCACCAAGGCGCTGCACGACATGGGCCTAATCGGTTTCGACGAGCCTTTTGCCAATCTGTTCACCCAGGGCATGATCTGCAAGCGCAGCGAAAAGGACGGCCAACTTTACAAGATGTCCAAGTCCAAAGGCAATGTAGTCAGCCCGGATGAACTGATTCGCGAATACGGCGCGGACACTGTCCGCCTCTACACCCTGTTCATCGGCCCTCCGGAAAAGGATGCCGAGTGGAACGACCAGGGCATCGAAGGCGCTTCACGCTTTCTGCGCCGGCTGTGGCGCAATGTTTACCATAACCTGAACCGTTTACAGGAGACGGATAACGTCCCGCCGCAAATCGAACAGATGCAGCCGGCCGAACGCGAATTATACCGTAAGACGCACCAGGTAATTGCCAAGGTCACCGCCGACCTGGAGGGCGCCTTCCATTTCAACACCGCCATCGCCCAGGTCATGGAACTGCTCAATGCCATTGAAGCCTTCGACGGTTCCGGGCCCCAGGCAGGACCTGCCTACCGCCACGCCGTTGAGATTATCATCAAACTGCTGGCCCCGCTGGCGCCGCATGTGGCGGAAGAGCTCTGGCAGTTGCTGGGGCACAAATCCGGGGTCCTGCGCACCAACTGGCCCGAGCCCGATCCCCAGGCCCTGGAGCAGGACCAGGTCCAGGTCGCCGTACAGTTCAACGGCAAACTGCGCGCCCGCATCGTGCTGGCAGCCGGACTGGGCCGGGAAGAGGCCGAACAGGCCGTGCGCCAGGATGAAAACATCCGCCAGTTGCTCGGTAACGACGAAATTGTCAAGATCATCGTGGTTCCCGATCGCCTGATCAACATTGTCATCCGGCCATGTAAAAAACCGTGAGGCAACCATAAGGCTGCCGTCTGTATTATTCTCACGATGGCCGACTACCCCAGCGGCGCGCTCGGAG
>JAIVGW010000377.1 GCA_020201415.1 Lentisphaerota bacterium | reverse complement strand
ATTCAGAGCGGTTCTTCCAATTACAAGATGTATGGTATTTCATCAGAAGAATTTCCTCCCGTCAGCGACGGCGATGCCGAAACAGCTTTTACCATCGCGCAGGTTACATTGCGGGAGATGTTTAAGAAGACGGTTTATGCCGTTTCCAATGACGAGAGCCGGCAGATTCTCAACGGTATCTTGATTAGTGTGGGTGAGCAGAAGATGGTGATGGTCGCCACCGATGGACGCCGTCTGGCGCTGGTGGAGCAGGAAATCGAAATACCAGGCGATGTTAGCGCGGATGTGGTAATTCCCACCAAAACGGTCAATGAACTGGTCAAGGTCTTGCAGGATGATGGTTCCGTAAAGATCAAAATGGGCGAGGGCATGGTTTCTTTCGAGTTGGATAATATTCTGATAGTGTCCAAGCTGATCAAGGGCAGCTATCCAAATTACCGCCAGGTGATTCCCGAACAGTGCGAGGAAAAGGCGACTGTTGACCGTGAAAACTTTCTGGCCACCCTCAAACGCGTTGCTTACCTGGCCAAGGAAAAAGGGGTGCCGGTGCGCCTGACATTCGAACAGAATCAGATGCGCATCTTTGCCAGTATTCCTGATGTCGGCGAGGCCAACGAAACAGTTCCCATCAAGTACACTGGCAAGCAAATTGTGCTGGCCTTCAATCCCGATTTCCTCATGGATCCGCTGCGCAGCCTGAGCAGTGATGAAATATACATTGAGATGGTGGACGATCTCAGTCCGGCTGTCATCAAAAGTGATGTGCCTTTCCTGTATGTGATCATGCCCCTGCGGCTGAGCTGAAGACACCCCTGAATCATCATGAAGACATCATGGAAGCGGCCTGCAGCCCTGTTGTTGGCCGGCCTGTGCAGTTGGATGGCCGTGGCGCAGGAGGTGTCACTGGTGATTCTGCACACGGCCGATATGCACGGTAATCTGCTGGGCGCAGGTGTCATACCGTCATCGCGAACGAGCGGCGGTCTGATGCGTTGTGCCACGCTTATTGAAAAAATCCGTGGTGAAACCGGAAATGTTTTGTTGCTGGATTGCGGCGATATCTTCCAAGGATCGCCGGAAAGTTTTTACAGCAAAGGCATGGTCGTGGCCGATGCGGTACGACTACTGGAATACGACGCCCTGGTAGTCGGCAATCATGAATTTGATTGGGGGCTGGAGCAGCTGATGTCGTTTTACCAGCGCGCTTGCGTTCCGGCCCTGGCAGCTGATATTCTAATTGCCGGTGATGCCCCGGATTCAGCCTCTGCCAGCCGTCCTGCGTACCTGCAGCCTTTCATCATCAGGGAATACGAGGGACTGCGCGTGGCCGTAATCGGATTGAGTAATCCCCATATACCGCATTGGTTCCAAGCCGACAAACTTGGGAATCTGGCTTTCATGGATTCGGTGGAAGCGCTGCGAGCAATCCTGCCTTATGTGCGTGAAAAACAGCCGCATTTGATCATCCTGGCCGCGCATCAAGGTTATCGCAGTTTCGGCGACAATCCTGCCAACCGCATCAACGCCATTGCCCTGAATTTTCCTGAAATAGACCTGATAATCGGCGCGCATACACATGATCCCCAGGCCGTGGAGGCCGTGCGGGGCATAATGTATACCCAGTCGGGACCGTATGGCAAAAGCCTGGGCCGTGTCGATTTAACTTTTGATCTGCAACAGCGGCAGATAACTGCCCGTAGCGCGCGGTTGATCGAAATAACCGATGATGTGCCGCGCGCGCCGTATCTGGAAAAAGAACTGGCCGAACCGCTGCACCTGGCAATGGAGGCCATGGATGAAGTCATTGGCGCGGCGCGGCACGATATCGGGCCGCGCCCGGCTCAACCCGGCCAGTCCGCCGTACAATCACTGATAGCCGAAGCCGTGGCACGGAGTACCAGGGCCGATGTGGTGCTGCACGGTACGCTGTCTGATGCTACTCTATATGAAGGTCCGGTACGCGGACGCGATATCTGGAGTCTGGTGCCGTATGAAAATAACATCTGGCTGGCCGACTTGACGGCGGCGGAGATCCGGGAGATTCTGGAGGAGAATGCCGGATACTTCGGATCATCACAGTTTCGCGGAGTCTATGGCGCAACCTATGACCTGGATTTGAGAGGCGCTGCGCCGCGGGTCGAGCGCTTGAATATCTGCAGCCGGCCGGCGGAAGCCGCAACACGTTATACCGTGGCTATAAACAGTTTTGACGCGGCCTCCGCCGGAGGGCGCCTGCCGCGTTTGCGGACTATCATCGAAAAACCGTCTTCCCGGGCGCGTGATACAGGGCGTGATACACGCGGCATCCTGCTGGAATTCGTTCGTGATAATTCACCGGTGGCTATAACGCCGGCTGCCGGCGCCGTCACGCAGCGTTAACCTGAAAAGCAACCGGGGACTGTCTGAATATGCGGGAGTTGACCAAGGAATAATGCAATTATATTGGGCAAGTCCTTGTGTTAAATGCTTTGCCTATTCAACAAACATGCTATAATGAAAATGCGGCAATGATATGCCTTTTTTACCATGAAAATATCAGCTACATTTATAGCGGTTCTTATCGGCCTGCTGCTGGAAACGGGATGGACGACCACGCTGGTCAATGTGCCGGATTTTGAGCAATATCGCGTTATTCTGGAACGCCGTCCATTCGAAAACCGCCATTTTTACATCAATCTGGGCGAAACCACGGATGGCATTGAACTGGTTTCCGTGGATTATGACGGGGAATCGGCCGTATTGCGCAAGGGTGATGAAACCATAGTATTTAATTTGCGCAAACCGCCGGATGCCACGATGCCCTCGCAAGCCGTTCCCCCTGACGTGCCTTTCCAGAACCTGCAGCGGCCGGCGCCGACCGGGTCTTCCACCTCCGCCCCGCCCCGGCGCCCGTTTTTCGCGGAAATGCGCCGCCGCCGGTCTTCGCGAGGCGATCAAACCAATCCATTCTCCGACCGGCAGGATTCCTCCAGCCAGACCAATGGGGCGCCGGACGACGCGGCCGGCACCCAACCACGCCCCTTTGGTCCCTTCACTCCCGTTTCCGGGACCAACGTGCCCGGCGCCTTCGGGCAGCCTTTGGAGTTCCCGCAGCCCTCCGGGGAGACGGCTCCTTTTTTCCAGTTCAGTCCGACACAGTCGGGAATGGAAGCCCAGGGATTCGGCACCACCATTGAAAATATGATGCCGGATGACGATGAAGAAGTCCCGTTGCAACCTGTTTCCGGGCCCCATCCTTTCCAGATGATCCAGCAATTTCCCCCATCGCTTCCAGAATGACTGATGCAAAACATATGACGTATGATCGCGGCATTACTGTTGTCATCCCCTGTCTGAATGAAGCCGAATCCATTGCCCAGGCCGTGGCCAAAGCACTGGCCGGAATTAGCCGGACGGGTTGCCGGGCCGAGGTGCTGGTGGTTGACAACGGTTCCCAGGATGGATCGGCCGAAATTGCCCGGCGCGCCGGCGCGCGTGTGCTGCATGAACCGCATCGGGGTTACGGTTCGGCTTTGCGCGCCGGGTTTGCCCGGGCCAGTCATGACATCATTGTCATGGGTGATGCCGACCTAACTTATGATTTTGAAAGGCTGGACGTTCTGGTCCAACCGCTCCTGGATGGTCAAGCTGACTTGGTGATGGGCAATCGCATGCGCAGTATCAAGCCCGGCGCCATGCCCTGGCTGCACCGTTATATAGGCAATCCATTGCTTTCCATGATATTGCGCATCATGTTCCGCAATCATTCCGTGCATGATGCCCATTGCGGGATGCGGGCTATCACCAAATCTGCTTACGAAAGCCTGCGTTGCGTGACTACCGGAATGGAATTTGCCAGTGAAATGGTTATTCGTGCCATTCGCTGCCGTTTACGGATCATGGAGCGCGATATCGAGTATCATCCCCGCATCGGGGAATCCAAACTGCGTTCTTTTAAGGATGGGTGGCGTCATTTGCGCTTCATGATTCTGCACAGTCCAACCATGCTGCTGTTGCTGCCGGGCTTGATTTTCTGGTTTGCCGGCCTGGCTATTTCTTTGCCGCTGGCCTTCGGGCCGATTATTATCAACCAGCGGGTGGTTGATATCCATTGCATGTTGCTGGGCGGGGTATTGAACCTCATCAGCATGCAGATCATTACCATCGGATTGCTGGCCAAGGCTTACGGACATCTTTCCGGTCTGCAAGAGGACAGTATGATTGCCTGGCTTTATCGCTGGTTCACCTTCGAAAAAGCCTGCCTGCTAGCCCTGCTGCTGTTAATGCTGGGCATGATGGTGGTGCTGTGGGT
>JAIVGW010000137.1 GCA_020201415.1 Lentisphaerota bacterium | reverse complement strand
ACACAACAACGCGCTGAAAATCGATAACACATAGGCCAGCCAAACCCATGGATCGGCTATTCCCAACATCATGACCAACCTCCTTTTCTTGTCGCGCTTTATTGCGAACAGCATGTTGTCAAACGGTTTGCAATCCAGGATGATGCCGCATGATGCTGCCGCGCGCAAAACCTGTCAAGCACAATATTATAACTCAGGAAAACATGCTCCAGCAGGCGGCTTTAAGAAGCTTGCCAAATGCAGCGATTCAGGCTAACGTCAACAAAGAATATGACATTGCCAGAAGACTTTGCCTACACAACAATTGAGAGCGATGAGGCCTTATGCCGGGCGGAAAATTGACGGAATACCTGCATGGCGCGGAGGAAGCCGCCCGCGCCGCCGGACTGCATGCCTTGAAAAACATCCGGCGGCGGCGCAACCTGACACAAACTTTTGCACATGACGTCAAGCTGGAACTGGATGCCGAATGCCAATCCGTGGCACACCGCCTGCTGGCCCGGCGCTTTCCCGAACACGCTTTCATCGGCGAAGAAAGCGCCCCCGGAAAACCAAGGCCGCCAGGTCCGGTCTGGATTGTCGACCCGATCGACGGCACGGTGAATTTCTTTCATGGATTGCCTTGGTGGTGTTGTTCGGTCGCCTTGCAAATCGACGGGCTGACTGTGGCCGGAGCCGTTTATGCTCCCGCATTGGAGGAATTTTATCTGGCCACGGCCGATGGACCAGCCCGCTGCAACGGACGACGCCTTCATACATCCGACACCGATAAACTGCAAAACGTGATCATGTCCACCGGGCTGAACAAAAGACCGCGCGCCTTGCCGGCGGCGGTGCAATTATTCGGCTGCCTGGCGGCACGTACCCGTAAATTGCGGATTATGGGTTCAGCCGCCCTGGATATCTGCGGGGTCGCGTCCGGGAGAGTCGACGCCTTTTTTGAAACGGGCATTTACCTCTGGGATGTGGCTGCCGCTGACTTGATTGTGCGGCGCGCCGGCGGCAGTTCCGCCATGATCCATCGCCCGGGCAATCGGGTGGAATATCTTGCTGCCGCACCCGGAGTGTTTACCGCCCTGCGCCGACTGACCGGCAAGGTCTGCCCCTGGCCCGGGTCAAGCGTCTTGAAACGAAAACGCCACTCTTAGACAACTATTTGTCCACCTGTTTGCATCAAACACAAAAAATCAGTATCCAGGAGCAATCGCCATGATTCTACAGGATTTTCTGATGCTGTCCGGCGCGGCCATTGCGCTCTGCTGTATCGGCGCCTGCCAGGCCGCCGAACCAATTGACCCCGCCCCCGCCCCCCATGACGGTTACGCGGAATCACGTGCCCGTATGATCCGCCAGTTGCGTGATTACGGCATTAAAAACCAGCAAATCCTGAATGTCATGGCGCGCCTGCCGCGCCACCTGTTCATCCCGGCAGCAATGCGCGATCGCTCCGATCCTTACGGCGACCACCCTTGCCCCATCGGCCACAACCAGACCATCTCACAACCTTATATCGTGGCCTATATGACCGAAAAACTTGAAATCCAACCAGATGAAAAAATTCTGGAAATCGGGACAGGATCCGGCTATCAGGCCGCCATCCTGGCCGCTCTCGGAGCACAGGTTTTCAGCATCGAAATTATCCCCGAGCTGGCGGAACACGCCCGCACTGCCGTGAAGGATCAGTCACTCTCCGATGTGCAGATTCTCACGGGTGACGGCTACCAGGGCTGGCCGGAACACGCCCCCTTCGACGCCATCATCGTCACCTGCGCGCCGGAAAACATTCCACCCCGGCTGGTGGAGCAACTGCGGGACGGCGGCCGCATGATCGTCCCCGTCGGCCGCTATTCCCAACGCCTGGTTCTACTGCGCAAACGCGGCAGTCAACTGGAGATCACCGAAGATCTGCCTGTGCGCTTCGTCCCCATGGTCCCCGGCTCATAGACTTCAAACTTATACCATCTTTCGCAGATCCATGCGCACTACTGTTTGCTTTACCCGGCGGATTGCTTATAATGTTCCGTCATGATCTCCCAGCATGCTGCTATTTTGAAGGTCGGCGCCCTGCGCCTGGAGGCTCCCGTACTTTTGGCGCCCATGGCCGGTTATACCGATCTGCCTTTCCGCCAATCCGTGCGCGCCATCACGCCGCACCCTTTCCTGGCCTACAGCGAAATGGTCGAACCCCACAGCATCCTGCGCGGTGGAGGCAAAAAACGCGCCGCACTGCTGGCCTGTGACCGGACCGACCAACCGCTGGCGTGGCAACTCTACGGCACCGACCCGGCCATGCTGGCCGAAGGCGCGCAGTGGCTGGTGGAAAACCGCCAGGCCATCATGCTGGACATCAACATGGGCTGCCCCAAACGCAAGATTGCCCGCCGCGGCGCCGGAGCCGGTCTTTTACTGGATGTTGATCTGGCGCTGGAAATAGCCCGCCGGGTAGTCGAGGCAGTCAAAGTGCCGGTCACCGCGAAATTGCGCCTGGGCTGGGAAGTAGGCGATCTGACGGCCCTGCACCTCGCGCCCGCCCTCGCGCAAACAGGACTGGCAGCCCTCACAATCCACGGACGGACCGGTCTCCAGGGCTATTCCGGTCGTGCCGACCGTGCCGCCATCCGCCGGATTGTCGAAGTCGTGCCGGACATTCCCGTCATTGCCAACGGCGACGTAAACAGCCCGCAATCCGCCCTGGCCATGCGCGAGGAGACCGGTTGCCGCGGGATCATGATCGGCCGCGCCGCCTTGCATAACCCATGGCTCATCCGTAAT
>JAIVGW010000224.1 GCA_020201415.1 Lentisphaerota bacterium | reverse complement strand
GGGTAAGGGTGGTGGAGCGGTCGAGTTCCGGGGCCAGATCGATAATCACATCAGGATTCATGCGCAGGATCGCTTCCTGGCTGATCTGGGCGTAGGGCAGGTTGCCCTGGAACACATTGCTGGCGCCCAGCATGGTCAGCAATTCGTCGTACATGGTGCCGCTGCCGGCCAGGTAAACGTCCGACAGTCCACCGGAGCCCATGTTGCGGCCGATGGAAATCAACACCTTGCGCGGCGGCCGGCCGCGGGTGCGCCCGGTAATTTGATTCATGCGTCTTTGCATGTTTTGTGTCAGCTCGGCAGCGGCTGCTTCAGCCCCGCAGATTGCGGCTATGTCGTCAATGGCCTTGAAAATGGCAGGGATGGTGGCGGTGTCGATCATCCGGCAGGACAGGCCCAGCGCGCGCAGATGTCGTTCAGCCTCCACATGCTCAACCGGCAGCAGGACCAGGTCGGGACGCAGGGAGAGAATCCGTTCGTAATTGACGTCGTAATAACCGCCGACGCGCGGCAATTGCGCCGCTGCCCCGGGATAAAGGCAATAGCTGGTAACGCCCACTACGCGCGTTCCGCAGTCCAGGGCGAACAGGAGTTCCGTGATGCTGGGCGCCATGGATACAATGCGCTGCGCCGGCCCGCCGGTGGCGAAGTTTTCGGCCGGGCGGCAGCCCGCCGGCATCAGCGCCAGACAGAATAGAAGCAGGCCGACGGCCAGGCCCGGTTTCTGTGTGTGCTGTCTTTGTTGGACGATCATGCCACACCCCTGATGCGCGATCCATGGTACAGGGGCCCGGCAGGGCATGTTCCCCGAAGCGCGAAGGAAAGCACCACTTCTGACCGGAAGCCGTTTTCCGGCTGACGGGCCTGCGCCCGCACACGGTTGCGCGACAGCGTCCGAATTACACGGAACTTGCCGGACATTCCGGTTCATCAATGTTTTTCATGCCGGCCGCCGTCCGGCGGCCTGATCAAGAAGCTTAACCATTAGCCCCCCGCGGTCAAGCCTTTTCCGATTCCAGCCGGCGCAGGATGCCGGCGGCGCAGCGCCTTCCGTTATCAATGGCGCGCACGACCAGGCTGGCGCCCAGCGCGGCATCGCCGGCGGCGAATACGCCGGGGGCATTGGTCATGCAGTCGGCATCCGTCAGCAGGTTGCCGCGCGTGTCATGCGCCAGGTGCAATTCCTCGGCCAGTTTGTTGCGTATCGGTCCGGTGAAGCCCATCGCCAGCAATACCATATCGGCCGGCAGGTCGAATTCGCTGCCGGGCACGGTCTGCAATTCCGGCGGCCGGCCGCTGGTGCGCACACAGTGCAGCATCTGTAATCGGCCTTGCTTACCGGAGAAACCTACGGTCTGGACACTCCACAGTCGCCGGCCGCCTTCCTTGTGGCTGCTGGACTCGCGCAACATATGCGGCCACAGGGGCCAGGGAGTCGTTGGATCGCGTTGCGCCGGAGGTTCGGGCATGATTTCCAATTGTGTGACGGAAGCGGCTCCCTGGCGCAGGGCTGTGCCCAGGCAGTCGGAACCGGTATCGCCGCCGCCGATGACTATCACGTTTTTGCCACTGGCGTGCAACTCCGGACCCTCCGGTATCGGATCGCCGGCAAAACGCAGGTTTTGCTGTATCAGGAAGTCCAGCGCGAAGTGGATGCCGTCCAACCCGCGTCCGGGAACTGCGATATTGCGCGGCTGGCGCGCTCCGCCCGCCAGGCAGATGGCCTGAAACCTGGTTTGCAGAAAACGCGCCGAAAGGTCCTCGCCGATGGCGGCTTGCATCTCGAACTCCACGCCTTCTTCGCGCATCAGGTCGATGCGCCGGTCTATGATCCATTTTTCCAGTTTGAAGTCGGGAATGCCGTAGCGCAGGATGCCGCCCGGCCGGAGATCGCCATCGTAGACTGTCACCCGGCATCCGGCTTGGTTGAGGGTATCGGCCACGGCCAGTCCGGCCGGACCCGAGCCGATGACCGCCATCCGGAACGGCAGGCGCCGTGGCGGCGTCCGCGGCCGCATCCATCCCTTGTCAAAAGCATGCTCGATTACCGCCAGCTCAATCTGTCTGATGGTCACCGGTTCATCATTAATTCCCAGCACGCAGGCGGCTTCGCACAGGGCCGGACAGATGCGGCCGGTGAATTCCGGAAAATTATTGGTGGCCAACAGCAGGTCCAGGGCCTGACGCCAGCGTCCCCGGGATGCGAGATCGTTGACTTCGGGAATGATGTTGCACAGGGGGCAGCCGTGCCCATGGCAGAATGGAATCCCGCAGTCCATGCAGCGCTGGGCCTGTTCCCGGGCCAGCGGCATAGGCGGTGGCAATTCCACCGCGCCATAATCCTGCAGGCGTTCCTGCACCGGGCGGTAGCCCGGGTCCTGTCGCCGAAATTCGAGAAATCCGCCCGGTTTACCCATGGGACACCTCCGGTCGGTGCGTAGCCTGATCGGCCTGACTCATCTGGCCCAGGACGCGCCGGTATTCCATCGGGAAGACCTTGACGAAGAGGGTGCGGCAAACTTCCCAGTCATTAAGAATGGCGCCGGCTCGCCGGCTACCGGTATAGCGGTGATGCGCGCGAATCAGGTTCAGCAGTTCCTGCTCGTCCCCGGCATCGGTCAGCGATTCCAGATCAACCATGTCCAGATTGCAGCGGTTGTCGAAATCACGGTTGGCATCCAGCACATAGGCCAGGCCGCCGCTCATGCCGGCGCCGAAATTCAGCCCGGTGGGTCCGAGCACCACCACACGGCCTCCGGTCATGTATTCACAGCCGTGGCTGCCGACTCCCTCGACTACGGCGTGCGCGCCGCTGTTGCGCACGGCGAAGCGCTCGCCGGCCGCGCCGGCCAGATAAACCTCGCCGCTGGTCGCGCCGTACAGCAGGGTGTTGCCGGCAATCACATCGGGTTGGTCGTCGGGGTCATGACGCAGGACGGCCGGTTTTACGATCAAGCGTCCACCGGCCAGGCCCTTGCCCAGATAATCATTGACCGCGCCCGTGACGGTCAAGGTCATACCCTGCACGGCAAAGGCTCCGAAGCTCTGTCCGGCGACTCCGTGGAAATTGCCGGTAATGAAGTCCTGCGGCAAGGCCGCCTCCATGCGCGCCAGTTCGCCGGCCAGGGCCGCGCCGACGGCGCGGTCGGTATTACGGATTGGTACTTCGAAAGTGAACGGTCGGTTATGATTCATGGCCTCTTCCACGGCGGGCCAGAATTGACGGTCCAGGGTCACGGGCGCCGGCGGGCACTGGCGTGGATCGTGCCGGACGGGGGGTGTTTCAAGCGGCTTCAGGATGGCGCTGTAATCCATGCCGTGGGCGCCCGCGGGCGGCGGTGGCTCCAGCAGGTCGGTGCGGCCGATGGCTTCATCCAGGCTGCGCAGTCCCAATGTTGCCAGCAATTCACGCACTTCTTCCGCCAGCATGGTGAAGAAATTTACCAGGTGTTCCGGGCGGCCGGCAAACCGCCGGCGCAATTCCGGGTTCTGGGTGGCGACGCCCACCGGACAGGTGTTCTGATGGCATTTACGCATCATCACACAGCCGCAAACCACCAATGGCGCCGTGGCGAAGCCGAATTCCTCGGCGCCCAGCAGCGCGGCGATCACCACGTCGCGTCCGGTGCGCAGCTGGCCGTCGGCCTGCAGGCGCACGCGTTTGCGTAGTCCGTTGCGCGTCAGGGTCTGCTGGGTTTCGGCCAGGCCGATTTCCCAGGGAATGCCGGCGTACTTGATGGACGACAACGGCGCAGCGCCGGTGCCGCCGTCCGCGCCGCTGATCAGGATCATGTCGGCGCCGGCCTTGACCACACCGGCGGCCACGGCTCCCACGCCGGCTTCAGCGACCAGTTTGACCGAAATACGGGCGGTGGGGTTGACGACCCGCAGATCGTGAATTAGTTGCGCCAGGTCTTCGATAGAGTAGATGTCATGATGCGGCGGCGGCGAAATCAGGGTCACGCCGGGGGTGGAGTGCCGCACACGGGCAATCTCCAGGTCAACCTTATGGCCGGGCAATTGGCCGCCTTCGCCGGGCTTGGCGCCCTGGGAGATCTTGATTTGAAGTTCGCGGGCGTTTACCAGATAGGCAGTGGTGACGCCGAAGCGGCCGCTGGCAATCTGCTTGATGGCGCTGCAGCGGTTATCGGCGCCCGGCGGCGCATGGTAGCGCGCGGGATCCTCGCCGCCTTCGCCGCTGTTGCTGGCGGCCTGCAGCCGGTTCATGGCCATGGCAATGGTTTCGTGCGCCTCCGGGCTGAGTGAGCCCAAAGACATCGCGCCGGTGACAAAGCGCCGGACAATGCCTGCGGCCGGCTCCACTTCGTCCAGCGCCAGGGGGACGGGCGCGGGGCGCAGCCGCCATGCGCCGCGCAGGGTGATACAGCGGTCAGCCTGGTTGTTTATCAGTGCGCTATATTCACGGTAAATCCGGGTATCGTTGCGCCGGGCCGCCTGCTGCAACTTGTGGATGGTCTGCGGCGTCCACAGATGGCGTTCGCCGTCGGCGCGATACTGATAGGCGCCGCCGGTCGGCAGAAAAACCTGTTGCGAGTCCGCGGCCTGGCGGCGGGCATTGGCGGCGGTGGCTATTTCCGCTAAACCGGCGCCATCCACCCGTGACAGGCAGCCGCCGAACCATTCCTCCGTCAATTTGCGGCTCAGTCCCACCGCTTCAAAGACCTGGGCGCCGCGGTAGCTGCGCAGGGTGGAGATGCCCATCTTGGACATGATCTTCAGAAGCCCCTTGCAGAGGGCGTGGATGTAGTTGTCCAGGGCCTGGGCCACACTTGGTGATTCGCGTAAATCTTCGTCAAGCGCCATTTGGGCCACGGTTTCGAAGGCCAGATAGGGGTTGATCGCCGTGGCGCCGAATCCCAGCAGCAGGGCCATGTGCATGACTTCGCGGGCTTCGCCGGTTTCAACAATCAGGCCGGCGCCGGTGCGGATGCCGGCGCGTCGCAATTGCTGGTTGACGGCGGAAACCGCCAGCAGGGATGGAATCGGCGTCAGTTCCGGCGGCAGGTCGCGATCACTTAAAATCAGCACCGGCGCGCCACCGCGCACTGTCGCGTTGGCGGTGGTAGCCAGCTCGCGTAGCGCTGTCTCCAACGCCTGTCCGTCGCCGCCACGGGGGAAGCCGATGGGTAGGGTGCGGGCGGCAAAAGCTTTTTCGTTCAGAGTGCGGATGCGCTGCACATCCTCATTGGTCAGAATGGGATGCCGCAGCTTGATCAGGCGGGCATGACGCGGATTCTCCTCCAGGATATTGGGGGCATTACCGATGAAAGTCATCAGCGACATGACCAGTTCCTCGCGGATGGGATCAAGCGGCGGGTTGGTCACCTGGGCGAAGAGTTGCCGGAAATAATTGAACAATAGTTGCGGCTGCTCGGAAAAAACCGCCAGGGGCGCATCATTACCCATGGAACCTACGGCTTCCTGGCCTTGGGAAGCCATGGGCTCAATGATCAGGCGCAGATCTTCGCGGGTATAACCGAACAGCCGCTGCCGGGCGGGCAGTATGGCGCGATCCGGTTGCAGCGGGGCCACGGCATCGAAAAACCCATGCAGTGTTATTTTGTTTTCGTCCACCCAGCGACGATATGGTTGACGCCGGGCGCAAGCCGCCTTGATTTCACCGTCGTAAATAATGCGTCCCAGATCGGGCGCGGCAATCAGCATCTGCCCCGGCCGCAACGAGCCCCGGCGCAATATTTGTTCCGGCGGCAGGTCCAGCACACCGTCTTCCGAGGCCAGAATCATGCGGTCATCGGTGGTGAGCGTGTAGCGCGCCGGCCGCAGCCCGTTGCGGTCCAGCAGCGCGCCGATGCGCCGGCCATTGCTGAAAAGGACGGTGGCCGGCCCGTCCCATGGTTCCATCAGACCGGCATGATATTCGAAGAAACCGCGCAGGTCCGGCCCCATGGGATACTTCGCGCCCCAGGCGCCCGGGATCAGTATCAGCAGAGCGTGTGGCATGTCGCGGCCGGCCGCCATCAGCAGTTCCATGGCGCTGTCCAGGCAGGCCGAATCGCTGCCGTGGCGATCCAGCACTGGCAGCAAATCAGACAAGGCCGGCAGATGCGGTGTCCGCAGCGCGCGTTCCCTGGCGCTCATCTGGCTCAGATTGCCGCGCAGGGTGTTGATTTCCCCGTTGTGCGCCAGGCAGCGGAAGGGCTGGGCCAGAGGCCAGGAAGGGAAGGTGTTGGTGCTGAAGCGCTGGTGCACCAGCGCCAGCGTGCTGGTGGTCGCCGGGTTCTGCAGGTCGGGATAAAACTCCGGCAGTTGCGCGGCCATCATCAGGCCTTTGTAAACCATGGTGCGGCTGGAGCAGCTGACAATGTAGAAGTCCGGCTCCGACTCCAGGCGCCGTTCGATGCGGCGGCGCAGGCAAAACAACCGCTGTTCCAAGGTGTCCGGGTCGGCGGACTGGTCGGTCACGACGCATTGCATGATGTCGGGGCAGTTATTGCGCGCCTGAGCGCCCAGGGCCTCGCCGCGGAGTGGCACCTGACGCCAGGCAAGCACCGGCAATTGAGCGGCCGCCGCCTCCTGTTCCACGGCGCCCCGACAGCGCGCGGCCGCCGCTGGCGCGCGCGGCATGAAGACCATGGCCGCGCCGTAGGCGCCTGCCGGCGGCAGGTCCGCAGACAGCGACATGCGCAACAGGGTGTCCGGGACCTGCAGCATGATGCCGGCGCCGTCGCCGGTGTCTTCATCGCCGCCGGCGGCGCCGCGATGCGACATATTCTGCAGAATTGTCGATGCCTGGCGGACCACTTCGTGATCCGCCAGGTTGTTGAGTCGCACGACAAATCCCACACCGCAGTTGGCGCGTTCGAAGTCCGGGCGGTAAAGCCCGGGCTCCGAAGACTGGTGGGATGTTTTAAATATCATAATACAACGCGAATTCCCACGGATGGGGTCGCAGGTCCAGGGCTTGTACCTCGTTCTTCATCTTGTAGTTGATCCAGGTATCGATTACATCCTGGGTAAAAACATCACCGCGCAGCAGGTATTCATGATCCGCGGCCAGAGCGTTCAGGGCGTCACGCAAGTTGCCGGGGGTCTTGGGCACCTTCGCGGCCTCGTCGGGCGGCAGGTCGTAGATGTCCTTGTCCAGCGGCGCGCCGGGGTCGATCTTGTTGAGAATCCCGTCCAGCACCGCCATCAGGATGGCCGACATCGCCAGATAAGGGTTGCAACTGGGGTCCGGGCAACGGAATTCGATACGCTTGGCGTTTTCCGACGGCGAATACATGGGAATCCGTATTGCCGCGCTGCGGTTGCGCCGGGAATAGGCCAGATTGACCGGGGCCTCGAAGCCCGGCACCAGCCGCTTGTAGCTATTGGTCGTGGGGCTGACAAAGGCCAGCAGGGAAGCCGCGTGCTTCAGGATGCCGCCGATGGCGAACATGGCCATTTCCGACATGCCGCCATAACCATCGCCGGCGAACAGGTTTTTGTTGTCCTTCCACAGCGAAACGTGGACATGCATGCCGCTGCCGTTGTCGTTGAACATGGGCTTGGGCATGAACGTCACGGTTTTGTTGTGCGCGCGCGCCACGTTCTTGATGACATATTTGTATTTCAGCATCTTGTCACCGGCTTCCAGCAGCGGCGAGAAGCGCATGTCGATTTCACACTGTCCGCCGGTGGCCACCTCGTGGTGCTGAGCCTCGATCGCCACGCCGATCTTTTCCAGAGTCAGCATCATTTCGCTGCGGATATCCTGCAGACTGTCGGTCGGGGGTACGGGGAAATAGCCTTCCTTGTAGCGCGGCTTGTAGCCCAGGTTGGGGTTTTCCACCCGGCCGGTATTCCAGCGGCCTTCGTTCGATTCGATGTGGTAATAGCCCTCATGCTCGTTTTGATCGAAGCGGATGTCGTCGAAGATGAAGAATTCGGCTTCCGGGCCCATGAAGCCCGTGTCGGCCAGGCCGGTCTGCTTGAGGTAGGCTTCCGCCTTGCGCGCGATGTTGCGCGGGTCGCGGGTGTAGGCTTCGCCGGTGATCGGGTCGCAGATATTGCAGATCATCACCAGGGTGCGCGCCTTGAAAAAGGGGTCAATGAAAGCCGTGACCGGCTCCGGCTTGACCAGCATATCGGATTCGTTGATCACCTGCCAGCCGCGAATGCTCGAGCCGTCGAATCCCAAGCCGCGTTCAAAAGTGCTTTCGCTGACTTCCGCCGCCGGCACCGAGAAGTGCTGCCACAGGCCGGGAAAATCCATAAACCGGAAGTCCACCACCTCCACCTTTTCACGCTTGATGAGTTCAATCACATCGCTTGCAGTCTTGATACCGTCCATGCTGTTTCCTCCTGATGGTTGTATAACCGATAAAAGTAAGACGTCTTAGTATAAAGCAAATATCATGCCAACCATAGTTGTTGTTGGTGTAAAAAAATTGCGCAAAATATTTTGCCGGTTATAGGCGAATATGTTATGCGTTTAACCTCAACTCTTAAAGATTATAATTCGAACAAGCTTGTGGATGTCTCTGTGGTGTGGCCATCTAATTTGATGGTTGGTGTTTGTTTAGTTGAAAACAACAAAAATGTATTCTAAATCAAATATACATACAAAATTGTAAGTTGTCTATGCCGGCAACAACCTGGCGCAGTCGGCGGGGCGCAATCAGCCGAAATTGTAATAGAAAGCTGACTGCGCCTCGATGTCGCGGGTGATGGCTGCCATGATTTCCGGCGCCACGGGTCTGTTAACCTTCATAATGGCCAACGATTGGTTGAGCCGGGCGTGATGGGGATTGCGCACATCTTCGATGTTGATATCCGATTGCGCCAGGGCGGCCCCGATCTGGCCCAATACGCCGGGGCGGTCCTTGTAAATGAAGAATACCGTCGGGCCGCTGGGTTCGAAATACATCTTGTCGAAGTCGTTGATACGGGAGATCATCAGGACTCCTTCGGTCACCGTGCCGCGCACGCTGACGCGTTGCAGCTTGCCGGCATCCAGACTGCCGACCAGGTCGATGGTGATCGAGTTGTCGAATTTTTTACGGGCGTCAGGCTCGCGGTTGTTGATGGTGACACCCATCTCCTCCAGATACTGGCGGGCGGCCTTGTGGTCCAGTGGCTGGTCGATCTTGTCGCCGAGCGCCGTCACGATGGGGATCATCAGCCAGTCGCCGAAGGGCGCCAGATTGCCGTAGAAACTGCTTTCCATGGCCTTGAGTTTGGCGCAGGGTCCCAGCAGATGCCGGCAGAGCTTGGTGATGGTGAAGGCCAGGCGGCCGTAGGCCTCGTCCAGTCCTTCCGGAACGGCGCGGTTGACAATAAAACTGGTAATGCCCTTGGCGTCCAGATCGATCAGCTCCTCGGCGGCGCGGCGGGCGGCGTTGGTGTTGGCCTCGATGGTGCTGGCGCCGATATGGGGCAGCATAATGTCGGCAATGTCAGCTATGCTCTTGGGGCCTTCGGTGTCTTTGGGGTAAACATCGTTCAAGAACCGCAGCTTGCGCTCGGCCTTGATTTTCCTCAGAGCCTGTTCGTCGATGATGCCGGCGCGGGCGCAGTTAATCAGGGTGGCGCCGGGCTGCAGGCGGTCGAGCAACTCGGCATTGATCATGCCGCGTGTTTCGTCATTTTCAGGGATGTGCAATGAAACGTAATCCACCCGCGCGAAAAGTTCGTTCAACTCCACCAGTTCCACGTCGATTTCATTGGCGCGTTCCATGGACATGATCGGGTCAAAACCCAGCAGTTTGACGTTGAATCCGGCCAGGCGTCTGGCAACCAGTTGGCCAATATTTCCCAGGCCCACGACGCCGACGGTCTTGCCTGTCAGTTCACGCCCCATAAATTTGGCTTTTTCCCACTTTCCGGCGCGAGCGCTGGCGTCGGCGGCAATGACATGACGGGCATCGGCCAGTATCATGG
>JAIVGW010000136.1 GCA_020201415.1 Lentisphaerota bacterium | reverse complement strand
CCTACATACAGGTTGTTGCCGCTCACCCCGATCCGGAACCGGGTGGGATACACCGGCGCCGCCCCGGTCTCGAGGAGCTTCAAACTGCCATCCAGATTTTGCCAGAATTTTTCATCCAGCTTACCGTCAATTTTGATGTCCGCCATTTCATCCGGCATGCCGGTCATGGTGTAGGTCGGCACGTCCACCCGTCCGGCCTTGACCAGCTCGTAGCGTTTCTTGCGGCCGGCCAAGCCCTCCTCAAACAACGCCAAACGTTGCCCGTAGACCGAGTCGGGATCCGCCTTGCTTTTAGCAACTTCAAAAAGGTCCAGGGCCTTTTTGATGATCGGGGCGCTGTCGATTGCGCTCATTTCGTACTGGTGCTGTTCGTAGTAATCAATGAACTCCCGCATTGCATCGGCCGCAGGCCCGTAGAACAGATTGTAATACTCGTCCAGTACCGCATCGCGGTCCTGGTCCGCATCCCACTCGAAACGTCCGGCAAGGTAGTAATTCAGGTGGTTGAACCCTGGGTTGGCAATCCCGCCCCTGGAAAACGGCGGCCACATATCCTCGCCGATGGCCAGTCCCTTCAACGCCTTGATATCGTCCGTGATGATTTTCGGCGTATTGGCGCCGCCACCGAAATTCATGAACGAAATCACCTTGCCATCTGTCATGCGCGCCCATTCTTTCAACACATCCATGTTAAAGTCTTCCTGCGGGTAGCGGCGGCGGGCGTTGACGATATACACCACCACGTTCGAATGCAACACATCAATTTTTTCCGGCGGCAGCAGGTAGGTGCTGTAGGCGCCGCCACTGATCAGCTTGCCGGGATGGGATTTATCCCCGCTGTACAACGCGAAATATTCCGGATTTTTTTCCCGCAGTTCCTTGCTTCGCGATACATTGGCGATGCCGTGATGCGTATGATAGCCGAACGGGTCATTCACGCCCAGGCGTAGTGACCAGAGAATCTCATCATACAGGTTATTCATAGCATAGCGCGCATAGGCCACCATCCGGATTGGGTAATCGGGGTGGACCTCTTTGTTGACATCCGGCAACGCGATGGTTTTACGTTCCGGAACGATCTCGCCCAGGTCGCCGGCCATGTACCAGCGAACGCCCAAACCGTACAGGAAGGCGTAAACGGCATTCAGCGACCCCTTTTCGTCATAGCGCCACATATCCAAGGACTTGCTATATTTTTTGTCAAGACCGGGACCGATCGGGTTACCCCAATCCGTGCCGGCCGCTTCCAGCCATTGCGTTGCGTCTGAACTCTTCCACTTGTGGTCTTTAGAGTAAATACCCTTGGGAATAAACACCGTGTCGTTACCAATCAACGCCAGCCAGTCCGGGCCGCTCCGCATGCGGTAGGCGCCCCACTTCAGGTCGCCACCGGTGATCCCCAGGCGGTCCGTATCCGGACTCTGGCCCACGTAGATTTTGACCGGCATGTCCGACGCTGCCGGCGCGTTACTGGTCCCGGCCGCAGCGTCATCCAACGGTGGTTGGATCGGCAGTGTGGCGCCGCTGATTTTGCGGATATACGTTTGCAGATCCCGGGCGGCCAGTTTGACCGAACTGCAGGGATTATCACCCGTCACGATCTCCGCCATGGGTTGGCCGTCCTTGACGATGAAATTCTCAGCCCGCACAGTCCACACCATAAGCATTCGAAATTTTCAAATTATTCCGGCAAAGCAAACGTGTCACCCGTATCGGTAATCCAGCGCCGCAACAATTCATGCAGACGTTCGCGCTGAGGCTGTTTGCGGTCCAAAGCCAGATTGACCTGTTCATAGGGGTCTTCATTTAGATTGAACATCAGCCAGGGATGGCGTTGCAGGCAAACATACTTCCAGTTGTCCGTCGTGACAATTCCGCGCCAGGGCCGGTCATAACCGCTATGATCCGCAGTCGGAAAGGCCTGCATGAGGGCGGCCTCCGGGATTTCCTCACAACTCGCCCCGCGCCGGGCGTAACCCGAATAGTCGAAACCACGCATCCAGTCCGGCTTGTCGATTCCGCACAATCCCAGGGTGGTCGGAGCAATATCCACATGGTTAATCACCGCCGGCACCCGTCCGCGCGACATGTTATAGCGCGTGCCCAACCCGCCCGCGGCGCCGATGATGAACGGAATACGCAGGGATTCCTCCCAGGGCACCAGTTTTCGGAATCGGCCTTGTGATCCGTGCATATCGCCGTGATCGGAAAAAAACATGATATAGGTGTTGTCCGCCAGACCGTGCTGTTCCAGGGCACGCATGATGCGCCCTACATTCCAGTCCAGGTTTTCCACCATGGCGCAGGCGCCGGCCATTTCGCGACGCGCCACCTGCTCGATGCGTGGAATACGCGGCACATTGGGTCGCAACTGTAGATGCGCGGGATTATGACGCCGCATCCAGTCGTCCGGAGCGATATAAGGCGTATGCGGCGGCTGCACTGACAGGGAAGCAAAAAATGGCTGAGCGCCAGCCGCCGCACGGCTTTCCAGATGGCTGATAAACATGTCTGTCAGGGCATCGGTTTCATATCCCGGCAAACGCCGGGGCTCGTCGATACCCGTGCCGTGTACCCAGTTGTCCCACTGCGCATTATTGTTTTCATACCCGATCCAGGTATCGAAGCCGCCGCGGCGTTCCGGAGGAATGATATGATGGGCGGTGCGGCCGCCGCCGGACAACTTTCCTTCCAGATGCCACTTGCCGAAATAGGCCGTGTGATAACCTTGATCCTTGAAGGCATGGGCGATGGTCGGCAAATCGTCCGGCATACGGACTTCGTTGACCGGAACGCATTCATGCGGATAACGGCTGGTTAAAAGCGACCCGCGGAATGGACAGCAGACCGGCGTACCGGAAATGGCGTTTTCAAAGTGGACGCCCTCGCTTGACAGGCGGTCAATGTTGGGGGTGGAAAGATTTGGATCAAGATTGCAACTCAACATCTGCGCCCGGTGCTGGTCGCCGAAAATCCAAATCACATTGAACTTTTTATCCGTCGACATATTTGCCTCCTTGATGTTTGTCCAAGCACGCTGGCCCGCCATTGCCATCCGACACTTAAGGACGGCGCAATTGCAGGTTTATTCCACGGCATGCACCTGCAGGTTGGCATATTCGGCAATCAGCCCGGCCATCTGGCGGAATCCGATTTTCCCACCCTGGAGCACAGGCCCGTAGCCGACGCCATCGTCCAGCCAGTCAAACAAAACAACATCATTCATGGCAAACCGGAATCGCGCACCGGCCTTGACAACTTCCAGCCGGTAGGCTGGCTTGGCATGCTCAGCGTCAGGCAGCGGATCCCCGCCCTGGGCCACCAGGTGAAACCCGTAACTCTTGCGCAGATTGCAGGTGCGAAACCCGATTTCCGACGGATTGCGCCGGTAATATGAAACATGCAGGGCATTGATATCGCCATGGTGGTACTGCTTGTAATTACCATTGCGCGGCGCCAGCCCCGGAGCGAACAGGTCCTCCCCACCCCGCCCCCGGGCGGCTACCCAGAACATAGCCAGACCGCAATCCGATAGTGGGCGGAAATCCCAACTGACGGCAATGTTGTCGGAAAAATCCAGCGGACACCAGAAAAGGAAGTTGCCGTGTTCGTGAGTGGCTTCATCCCGGTCAAAGGCGTTCTCCAGCCTCATCCGACGCCGTGGAAAGGTCACGGCCACATTGCCTTCCATCCTGAAATCACGCACATCATCGGCGCCAGCCAATGGATTTTCGTAAAGCAGTTCAGTCTTCCGGAACTCCGTCATCTCAAGCTCCCATATGAATCTTTTACTGTTTTTCATGGACGCCGGCTAGAGCGCCTGCCACATCCACCATAAAAAGCTGCGAACCGGAACCCAGATCGCGATTGAATAAAATGGCGCTGCCGTCGCGGCTCCAGGCGGGATGTCCTTGTGTCTGCCAGTTTTTCGCCAGTTGCGCTTTGTGCAATGCATCCATAATGGTTTCGCCTGCTTTCCGCTCGTCAATTGCCTTGAAGGACGCGTAAGGGGCGCTGAAGCATGTGCCGTCCACCAACACGATGGACGCGCCATTACGCGGATCGCATAATATCATCTGGTTGCCTTTTACTCCGGACGCATCCGTGCATAACCAGCGGCCGTCGGGACTGAAAGATGGGTGCCCTGAGCCTTTGGTTTTTGGAATATATTCCAGCAGGCCTTTCCCATCGCCGGGATACAGACCGAAACGCATGGTCCTGGTGAAATCATGCAGATTGGCCACCAGACGGTTTTCCAGCGGATGCCAGTTGGGATGGTGCACGCAGGGACCGACACAGACCGGATCTTCGCCGTTCAACCCGATGGTGCAAATCTGTCGCACCCGCGGCTCTCCATCGCCCTTGTCCCAAAAGGTGTTGGTCAGGTTGAACAGGAGCCGCGGCAGGTGCGGATGGAGGATGATGCGCTTGATGTAAAGAT
>JAIVGW010000376.1 GCA_020201415.1 Lentisphaerota bacterium | reverse complement strand
GGAAACCAGTGAATCACACACTTAAACGCACGCTTACCCGCCACCCTTAATCGGATACCCTTAACCGACCTGCTTCCAACGCGGTCCGAATGGCGATTAGGTCAATAACACGCACGTCAACAAACATAATCACATCAAAGAATTTGTCTTACACCCGTTGCTTGTTGGTTTGACATGGCCGCGGGATTGTCGCAGTATGACGGCATGTTTTCCCGAAAAACAGGTTGGCGGCGGTCGCTGGCCGCCCTGCTTATGGTTCTTTGCTTTGTTGGCCCGCTGTCTGCAACGGGCAGGGCGCATACGGCTACGGTGGAATTCTATTACGATGGCGATTGCAGGGACTGCCATTCGGTGCGCCGGGAGATCTTGCCGGAAGTGCTCATGGCTTTTCCGGACATCCGGTTGTTGGACTATGATTTACGCGATGCGGCTGCCCTGCAAAGACTTTTTGAGCGGCAGCGTCTGCTGGGGGTGCGGGATACTCATCCGGTGGCGGTCGTTGTTAATGCCAGGTTGTACCTGGGCGGCACGGAGGCCATTCGGGATGGATTGTTTGCGGCCCTGTCGGAGGCTGAACTTTACGCAGCGGCTGATGCCCCGGGTGCGGACCCTGATGATGCGGTGGTGGAATTTGCGCGCGGTTTGTCGTTGTTCACGCTGCTGCTGGCGGGCCTGGCGGACGGCCTGAACCCCTGCGCTTTCACCACGATCATACTGTTGGCGGGAATGTTGCTGGCTTATGCCCCCCGCCGGCGCCGCAGCCTTTGGTTGGTCGGTGGCGCCTTTTGCGCGGGGGTGTTTGCCGCCTATTTGTTTTTGGGGTTTGGTATCCTGCGACTGTTGGTGCGCTGGAACGCCTGGCGTTGGCTGGGCCAGGGATTGCGGGTGGCTTTGGGGATGCTGCTGTTGCTGTTGGCGGGTCTGGCCCTGCGGGATGCCTGGCGCTACCATCGGGGTGGTCGACCGGATGAATTATGGCTGCGGTTGCCCGAACGCTGGCGCCGACCGACCCGGCGCCTGGCGCATGCCGTGGCTGTATCGCCGCGCCGGGGCTTGTATGCTTTTGGCGCCGGCGTTCTGATAACCATGCTGGAGGCGCCATGTACGGGACAGCTGTATGTCCCGGTTTTATTTTACCTGAGCCGCCAGGGCGCCGGCCGGGTCTGGGGCTTGCTGCTGGCTTATAATCTGATGTTCGTGTTGCCGCATGTTATGGTGTTTGTGCTGGCTGCCGCCGGGTCAGTCAGCGGCCTGCGTCTGGCGGATTGGGGTCGCCGGTACGTGGTGCCTGCCAGACTGCTCCAGGCTTTTGTGCTGGTGGCTTTGGCTTATATGTTGTTTTGAGCAACGCCCGGCACGGGCTGGAGAGGAGTGGATATGACGGATAGCGCAAGATTGCCGCCACCGGAATATTGCCGTGGGCTGTTCCAGGTATATCGTTACGCATCCCTGCCGTCCACCAACAGTTATTTAAAAAAACATCATGCCAAGTTTCCCGCCGGCAGTGTGGTCTGGGCGCTGGAGCAGACCGCCGGCCGCGGACGATTCGAGCGCCAGTGGCTGGCGGAGCCGGGACGTGACCTCTGTTGCTCGGTGTTGTTGCCGTTGCGGGCGGTGCCGGTCCAAGGCCGCCGGAATATTCCCCAGATGGCGGCGCTGGCGGTCTGCCGCGTACTGGAAGCGCACGGCCTGCGGCCGGGATTGAAATGGCCGAATGATGTCATTGTGGAAGATCGCAAAATATGCGGTATCCTCTGCGAAACCGCGCAATCGGGGGAACGCTGTGACATGGTGCTAGGGCTGGGTTTGAACGTCAACAGCCGGCGGCGTGAAGATCAGGCGCCGGGCCAGCCGGCAATTTCCCTGGCGGACGCCACGGGGGCGGACTGCGATCTGCGTGAGTTGTTGATTGAGTTGCTGGATGCTCTGGGGGTCTGCTGGGACCTGTTTCTGGCGCGGAGTTTCGCCGGGATTTTCGATCAGGTACGCGAGCGGCTGATCGGGGTGGGGCGCCGGATCAGCCTCAAGCTGCCGGATTCCGCGCATGCCGGGGTCATCAGTGGCATTGCCCCGGATGGCGCGCTCCTGTTTGATTGCGAGCAGTGCGGTCCCTTGGTCGTATATTCCGGCGACATCAGCCTGCGCGGGGAATGTTGAGGGGTGTGGTGGCTTTTTATTGCAATCGTTCCGGCAATATAATATCCTCATGCGCCGTTGTTCCGCAAATGAAATATCCCGGCGCGCCGGGGGCGTGGTTCTGATCGGCTTATATTTGGCATGCATGCACAGATAATATTCGAGATGCTGGCAATGCTATGCGGCGGCCTGGGTATTTTCCTCTTGGGCATGAAGCATATGTCAGAGGGCATGCAGGCGGTGGCCGGTGAAAGATTGCGCGGTATGATCGCGGGCGTGACCAATCACCGGCTCACGGCTTGTGTGGTCGGCACGGTGGTGACTTGCATGGTGCAGTCCAGTTCTGTGACCACAGTGCTGGTGGTGGGGCTGGTCAACAGCGGTTTCATGACGCTGGTGCAGGCCGGCGGCGTTATCATGGGCGCCAATGTCGGCACCACCATTACCGGCTGGATTCTCGTGCTGAAGATCGGTAAGTACGGTTTGCCTCTCCTGGGCTTGGCGGCTTTGTTCCATCTTTTCAGCCGCAATGAACGGGTTCGTTACACCGCCATGACCATCATGGGTATCGGCATGGTGTTTTTCGGCTTGGAACTGATGAGTACGGCGTTCAGGCATGTGCGCGAGGTGCCGGAATTCCTGGAC
>JAIVGW010000135.1 GCA_020201415.1 Lentisphaerota bacterium | reverse complement strand
AAATAATTCGGCGAAATTACCTGAAATATGGCATATTATATCTGTTACAGATACATATATATGCTATAAAACCCCTATATTTAAAGAAAATCGTGCAAGTATCAAAAAAAATGTCCGGCACCCACAAGCAACTGAAAACACTTGCTTCGTATTGATGCGACTGCTAGCCTGCATCATTCTTAAAGTTAAGGTTATTGCAAAATACCAGCGGCTCTGCGAGACGCTTCTACCTTACCGGATTGCTGCCGAAACGGGTAGGGCGAACCGTCCCGGTGAGCCGAATATAATAATGATCCGTTTCAATATGATACATTTTTGCGTAGCATAATTTTGTGATATCGGGGTTGGGGTCGGAATCGCTATCGGGGTCGATTACGATTCCGATAGCGGCCCCGACGCCGATTTGGTTGCGGTCAGTGCGCCGCCTTAGGTTATGAGTGCAACATCAAAAACAATGCGTTGTAAAAACGCAGCTTCATAGGAAAAAACCATGTCCAAACATGACCACGATATATTGCGCGAGCTGGCGCGCCAATATATGGCCGTATGCCAATCTCCCTTGCAAACGCAACACAGGCACCTCTGGCGGCAGCACAACAGTTTAAAACCGACCAGGCCTTTGATCTACGTGCGCGCCTTTGCCTGGCAGGAGATGCCCCAGGCGCAATGCCTGTGCCAGGATGCATTCTACCGCGCCCATGAAAACACCCTGCGCCAGCGCCTGTTCTGGCACAGCCTGAACGATGACTCCATTTTCGAGCCCTGGCTGACCTTACCCGCGCAGTACAAGTGCACAGGCTGGGGCCTGTCCGGCGAACGCATCACCTCCGGCGACCCGGGCGGCTCCTGGAAAACCGATTATCCCATCAAGAAATTGGATGACATTGAAAAAATGCGCATAGCCCGGCATGAAATTGACGAGGAGGCCACCGCCGCCAACCTGCGCAAACTGGAGGATGCCCTGGGCGGCATCCTGCCGGTCAATCTGGACCGCGGCCCGGTCTACCGCATGTGGGCGGCCGACATTTCCACCTCCCTGGGCCACCTGCGCGGCATCGAGAACATCATGCTCGACATGCTCGACAATCCGGAATGGCTGCACCGCCTGCTGGGATTCATGCGCGATGGCATCTTGAAAACGCAGGCCGAAGCCGAGGCGGCCGGCGACTGGGGCCTGGCCCACCACCAGAACCAGGCCATGCCCTATGCCGAGGAATTGACTGATCCGGCAGCCAATGTCAACGGCATCAAACGCAAGCAACTATGGGTATTCATGGCGGCCCAGGAATTCACGTCTGTCTCACCGGCCATGCATGATGAATTCATGCTGCAGTACCAATTGCCCATAATGCGGGAATTCGGGCTGGCCGCCTACGGCTGCTGCGAAGACCTGACCAACAAAATCGACATGCTGCGACAAATCACCAACCTGCGCCGGATCGCCGTTTCGCCCTTCGCCAATGTGCCGCGCTGCGCCGAACAAATTGGCCAGGATTACGTCCTGAGCTACCGCCCCAGTCCGGCCGACATGGTCAGTTACGGATTCAATGCCGACCGGGTCCGGACGATTCTAAAGCGCGACCTGCAAGCCTGCCGGAATTGTCATGTCGATATCACGCTGAAGGATGTTCAAACGGTGGAAAATGATCCCGAACGGGTGCGGCAATGGGTGCAACTGACCCGTGAAGTAATTGATACAGTCGGCGGTTGAAAGACACAAGGAGGCGTCCCATGCACACGGCGTCGATTTACCGGAAGCCGACGAATGGGTGGCCCTATTGAACCCGGCCGCCGACAACAGGCCGGCGCCAGTGGAAGCAGACCAGCCTGCGGCGGGCAGCGCGTCTGTGCGTGAGACAGCACGGTTGCATTATTCCACCGTAACCGTAACACGCGAAAGCAGGTATTGACCGGAAAGGTCCAGGATCCCGTCCATCGGGTAATCCACGGCAAACCAGATGGAATAGGTTCCGCGCCCCAGATACAACCCATGGGCCACTGCCGTGGAAGGCAGGGCAAACAACCCGCCCATATGTACCGGCCGGCAATTCGGCAACTGTCCGTCAAATTCCGTCCATTGCATGGCGCTGTTCAGGTAATACCATCGGCCGGTATCCTGCTCCAGGGCCGCCACCCACCAGTCCACCGGCACACCGCTGTAGTCGCCCGGATTCAACTGCACGGCCACCGTCAACGGCGCACCCGTATGCAAACGCACGCCATCGCCCACCAGACCGTTGGCGGTGACCATGGGCCCGACCACTCCCGGGAATCCGTTGGCTGACAAACTGTAATCGCTGTCACCGGCAGCGTTGGCGGCTCGGATCCAGTAGTAATAGTTGATGCCGGCCGAGACGGCGGCATCGTCATAAGACGTATCAGCCGTATCAGTCAACTTGACCATATCCGCGCCATCGGCACGTAGGCCGCGCCAGACGGCATAAGTGTTCGCCCGCGCCGCCGCGCTCCAGGCAACCCGTATTTTATTCAGATGCGTACCCGCAGACGCAGTCACGCCCACCGGCACATCCGGCGGCGTCAGGCTCAAGGCGAAGGTCGCCGCCACGGCGACATCGCCCGTTACACTCAAATCCTGGCGCGGATTGGCGGTGGCGGCATCGCTCCACTGCGTAAAATGATACCCGGTCGCCGGCACGGCCGTTACGGCCGCGCCGTCACAACCGTGATACACAGTCTGGGTGGCTGTGCCGCTGATTGTGCCGTTGGCGCCGGCGGTGTAGACCAGACGATACTGCGGCGCGAACAGGGCAAACCTACTGCGCGGGTAGCTCATGCT
>JAIVGW010000134.1 GCA_020201415.1 Lentisphaerota bacterium | reverse complement strand
TCTTTTTCTGAACGGCGCTTGCGGCAACATCATGCATAAGGATTACACCGATCTCCAGAAAGATTTATCCATGGAACGCGTCGGCGGACTGCTGGCGGAAAATGTGGCCGGCATCCTTGCCAATATCCGGTATACGCCTGAGCCCTCAGTCGCTGTGAGTGAAAAATGCATCAAGATAAAATTTCGCGGTATGGATAAAATCCGGGAGATGGCGGCAAACATCGACAAACCTGATTATTATATCAATATTTTCGGCAATATTCACAAACTGGGGTGGTACCATTATTCCCTGCAACGACTGCAGGAGATGACGGCTCAAGCGGATGGCATCGAGGTGGTGATTCAGGTCATCCGCCTGGGCGATATCTTTTTCGCCGCCATTCCGGCGGAATATTTTACCGAGCACGGCCTGCGCATCAAGGAACAAAGCCCGGCGCAGACCTGCGTGGTTTCCCTGGCCAACGGCTGGCTGGGCTACATCCCCACCAGAGCAGCCTTCCGGCGCCGGGGCGGCCATGAAACCTCGCTGGCGTTCTGGAGCAAGATGGAAAAGGACGCCGGCGACCGCATGGCGGATCTGGCCCTGGCGCAGATCCGAAGCCTGCATCACTTAAACTGACTTGTATTTGGCCCAGGTTTATTTTAACCTGCGCCATATTGTTTGGGCTCATCCAATTTAACCGTGGTTGCACGGAAACGCGCACTGCCAACGATATCATGTCCCGCATTTACGACAACCTGTCTCAGCAAAAAACCGAACGGTGGTTCCTGCGCACCCAGGACGGCGCCGTTTACGGACCGATTGATTTCCAGGCTCTTTGCGGCTGGGCCGAGGAATGCCGCATGGCGCCCGGCGATGAAGTTTCCAGTGACCAACAGACCTGGCAGCCGGTCCGGGATGTCCCGGAATTCCAGATGCAATGGCTGGTGGAATTGAACAACGGGGAAACTTTCGGGCCGATCCACCAGAATGCCGTACTGGATTTTTTCAAGACCGGCCTGGCCGGCATTGATTCCACCCTGACCAACCGCCTTTCGGGCAACGTCACCACCGTGGAAACACTGGTGAAATCAGCCCTGGCCGACCGCACCGGCGGCAACCCGGAAGTAGTGGACGTGCCGCCGCCCCCGGAATCCGGCGGTGAGCCGGCAGGACAAATGGAAAAACTCCGCCAGTCAGCGGATCGGGAGACGGCTGAGGCAACGGAACTGCGCCAACAACTGCAAAGCGCAAGCGACGCAGCCGGGGCCCATCAAGGACAGTTACAGGATTTGCAACAGAAGTACCAGGCGCTGGGCGAACTGCTCAAAAAAACCACCGCGGAATTAAGTCGGAGCCAGGAGCAGAACCAGGAACTGCGGGGGCAAATCAAAACCCTGCTGCACCAGACCGGTGATCCCCGGGATCAGACCGAAAGCCACGCCCGTGAAGTCGCGGAATTGCGCGCAAGCCTGCAGACCGTGACCGAAGAACGCGACGCCCGGACCGCTGAACTTGAACAATTGCGACTGGCACAGACCGCCCTGCAGCAGAAATTGAAACAGTTGCAAGAACAGACCCGCCAGGCCGGAGAGCGCTTTGACCGCTCGGCCCGCGAACATGCCCACATGCTGCAGGAAGTCCGCACGCGCGCCGACCAGTCTGCCCAGGAACTGGAAAAACAGTTGCAGGAGTCTGAAGCCCAACTGCTGACTGAACGCGAGCTCGTCCAGAACGCCCGGCGCAGCATTGAAAATCTTGAGCAGTCCTGCGCCGAACTGCAAGGCCGCCAGCAGCAATTACAGCAGGAATCCCAGGCCCTGATCGAGGAACGGGACACACGGATCGAAGCCTTGAATGCCCAGTTCCAGGACGCCGCGCGTGAACAGGAGACGCATAGCGGGGAATTGGACCAGATGCGGAAAAAGCTGCAACAATTGCGCAACGAACAGCAGCAATCACAGGACCAGGTCCGCCAGGCGCAGGAAGACCTGGCCCGCGCCCGCCAGGAACATGCCATTCAACTGCAGGAACTTCAGGATCGTGCGGAAAAGGCCGAAAGCGCCCTGGAGCTTGCGCTGGCCCGCCTGCAGAAGTCCGGCCAGCGTTTTACGGACCCGGCCCCACCCGCCGCCTTGTTTAAATTGGATTCCAAGGCATTGCTAGCAGACGATGCCACCAGACAGATCACCGGCCTGATGGAAAGCAACAGCGCCCTGAAAAGCGCCTATCTCCAGGCAGCCCAGGAACAGAAACATTGGAGGACGATGTACATGGAAGCTCAGGAAAAAAGCAGAAAGACCGAACAAGCCATGGCCCAACGCCTGGAAAGTCTCCAGGAAGAATGCCAGAATCTTAACCGCCGGATCGGTGAACAGGACTTGCAGCTCGAGGAAACCGCCAAACTGCGCGATGACGCCCGGGAATTGAGCCAACAGAAGGAAGCGGAACTGGAAACACTGCGCTCCGAACATACGGCGCTCCTGGAAGAAACCGGATTGAAGGAAGCTGCCCTGACCCAGCAGCTCGACGATCTCCGCGAACTGCACCAAACGATCTCCGAACAAGTCGGCCAGCTCGAGTGGGAACACAAACAGAAGGAACTGGCCTGGACCACGGAACGCGAGCAGCTTGATAGCGAAAATTCCGCATTGCAGGGTAATCTCGATGAATTGCAGCAGGAACTGCAAAAATCCACGGAAACCGCCGAGCACTTCCGCATGGAAATGGAGCAGAAGGAAAAACATCTGCAGGATCTGACCGCCAGCGCCCGTGACCAGGAACAGAATTTGGCCACCCAGCTCCAGGAAGTCCGCCAGGAACATGCC
>JAIVGW010000375.1 GCA_020201415.1 Lentisphaerota bacterium | reverse complement strand
TCATCAGTTCGAAGTCTTCCAGCAGCGACTGCAGATCCTCTTCGTGTTCGACTTCCTGCTCAATGATCTGGAGAATGACGTTGTAGGTTACCGGGTCGCTGGTCTGGGTCTTTTTCAGCAGTTGCTGATAAGTAGTGATGGCGCATTGTTCGCCTTTGATGTTCTGTTCCAGAATGATCTTCACGAAGGGATCGTCCGGGGCATCATAGCCGCAATTGGTGAATTTGTACCAGTCCTTGGGGTTGTTGATCGGAGTGCCGCCCAATTGGATGATGCGACCACTCAACAACAGGGCGTGGCTCAATTCCTCGGCGGCATGCTGTTCGAGTTCGGCGATGACGGCATCCTTCATGGGACCCTTGACGATCTTGGCGCCGAGCCAGTATTGGTAATAAGCCAGCCATTCGTCGCAAAAAGCCCGGTTCAGCAGGTCCAACAGTTCGTCCACGTCCATGCCGACAATTTCTCTGCCTTTGGTGCCCATGGCTGATCCTTTCAGTTGATGGCGGCGGACAAGATCCGCGCCGGCTATTAACAATCCGTGGTAAAAATTAGCTCATGGGCGTTGAGTTGTCAAGCTCAGGCGCGCGCAGCGCTGCCAGCAGCCGCTCCGTCTGTTCCTCATTGCCGATGGTGATCCGCAGATGTTCACCCGTACCCGTACCCGGGAAATAACGCACCAGGATTTTTCGATCCTTGAGCAGTTCATAGAGGCGCTGCGCCGCGGGCCGTGCGGGCTTGACCCAGAGAAAATTGGCTTCGGACGGGTGTACCTGAAAGCCCATGGCCGTCAGTTCCGCCGCCAGTTTCTGGCGCGTGGCCTTGATCCGGCGCACGTTGTCGAGCATGTGCGCCTGGTCGCGCAGCGCCGCCAAAGCCGCGGCCTGGGTCAAACGGTTGACGTTGTAGGAGTCCTTGATCTTGAAGAGCGCCGCGATCAGGTCCGGATTTCCCACGGCATAGCCGGCGCGCAGGCCGGCCAGCGAATAAGATTTGGAAAGCGACCGCATCACCAGCACGTTGGGTAGCCGCTGTGCCAGATCCATGCAATGGGCGGCGGCAAAATCCACGTAGGCTTCGTCGATGACCACCACGCCGCGGGCGCGGCGGCAGAAATCCTCCACTTGCGCTTCAGGATAAAGCCGTCCGCTGGGCGCGTTGGGGTTGGTCAGGAGAAAAAGATCAGCGGTTTCGGGATCCGGCGCGGGCCAGGCGCAGTCCGCGTCCAGCGCAATGGCTTGGATTTTAGCATTGCGGATTTGTGCCAGGGTGCGGTAGAGGGAATAGGAAGGGTCGAAGAAGCCGATGCTGCCGTCGTCCTCGACGAAGGCCCGGGTGCACAACGCCAGGATTTCATCGGAGCCGTTGCCGAAAAATACACGATCGGATGTGACGCCGTGCAGCCCGGCGACGGTTTCGCGCAATTTTCCGCAGAGCGGATCGGGATAAAGTCGCAGGGTGTCCGCGGCGGCTTCCATTAACGCCCGGAGCGCCAGCGGCGAGGGCGGATAGGGGTTCTCATTGGTGTTGCCCTGGTGAATGAGATGACACTGGTGCGCTTGCGGAAATCATCCGTGGTAAGCCCCGAAAACATCGCGGCGGTCCCGCCGGTGGGCAGCACATGGCTGGGGCCGGCGATGAAATCGCCCGCGCATTCCGGCGTCCAGGCGCCGACAAAGACGGCGCCGGCATTGCGCACTTTTTTCAGCCAGACGCGCGGCTCGGGCACAATCAGTTCCAGATGTTCCGGGGCAAACAGGTTGCATAATTCCATGCCGTGGTCAAGATGGTTGACAACCACGATCAAGGCGCCATCCCGCAGCACCCGCTGGATCGCCTCGCGGCGGCTGAGGGTGGCGGTCTGCCGCAGCAGTTCCTCCTGCACCGCCTGCGCCAGCCGAGCGGAAGTGGTCACCAGCAGGATTTTTTCCCCGCCGCTGCCGTGTTCCGCCTGCGACAGCAGGTCGGCCGCCACATGTTCGGGCTGGGCGCTGTCATCCGCCAGCACGGCGATTTCACTGGGGCCGGCCACCATGTCCAGGGCGACGGCGCCGTAAACGAAACGCTTGGCCGCGGTTACGTAAGGTCCACCCGGCCCGACAATCTTCTGCACCTTGGGAATGGTTTCGGTCCCATAGGCCATGGCGCCGATGGCCTGGATGCCGCCGATGCGGTAAATTTCCGTGACGCCGGCCGCTTCCATGGCGTACAGCAGGTGGGGATTCATCCCGCCGCCGGCATCGGCTGGCGAGCAGGCCACTACTTCCAGCACCCCGGCGGCGCGCGCCAGAGTGGCGGTCATCAGGACCGTCGAAACCAGGGGGGCGGTGCCTCCCGGAACATAAATGCCCACCCGGTCCAGGGGTGAAAACTGTTCGCCCAGCACACGGCCGCGTTGCCCCGGGCGCGTATATCGGCCAGGGCGGTGGCGGCGGCCTTTTCCGCCGCCGGATCGAAGGCCGGCCGGGCCAGAAAGGCCTCCAGTTCCGGCGTGGCGGCATCGGGCGTCCAAGTAACGGTCTTGATTCCGAAGGGGCCGTCTTCCCTGTGTGATTTTTCCAGAATCGGCATGCAAAACTCCGTTGTGCTGGTGCCCCCGTCCGGTGTGGTCCATCGCCATTTACGGGCGGCGCGTTTTCTGAGAATAATTGCATATATCGCAAGATTGTCAAGTTTCGCTTTGAGCGGTTTTGATTGGACTTGCGGCGCGGGTTGTGTATCTTTGAAACGCTCGCTATTGCCAGCCGGGCCGGATACGTGAAAATTTTCAGGAGCATCCATGCCACAACCCAATATTTTGTTGTTTGTCACCGAACAACATCGCGGCGATTGCCTGAGCATCGAAAATCACCCCGTCCTGATGACGCCCAACATGGACAACATCGCGGGACGGGGCGCGCGCTTTACGCGGGCTTACTCCAACTGTCCGACCTGCATTGCCGCTCGCCGTTCGCTGCTTTCCGGTCAGTTCCCCGCCACGCACGGCGTGGTGGGCTACAAGGAGGGCGTGGAATGGGAAATTGCAGACACCCTGCCGGCGGTGCTGGCGCGCTCCGGCTACGAAACCTGCTGGGTGGGCCGCAGCATGCACCAGTATCCCGCCGATAAGAATTTCGGTTTCGAACACATGATCAAGTCCGACCATCGCAGTGAAAGCGGCAATGATTACATGCGTTATTTACAGGAGCGCCGCCCGGACGACTGGGAAGGCCTTTACGGCACCGGCGTGATGCACAATGACCGGACGGCCCGGCCCTGGCATCTTGATGAAGACCTGCACCCAACCAACTGGACTGTGCACGAGGCATTGCGGTTCTTGCGCAATCGCGATCAATCCCGGCCTTTCTTTTTGGTGGTGTCTTTCATCGCGGCGCATCCGCCGCTGTTGCCGCCGGCGTTCTACCTCGAGCGTTATCTGCGCACGGGTGTGCCGGAGCCGGTCATCGGCGACTGGTCGGAACCGCCGCCCGCCGGCGGCCTGGGTTTGGACGTCGGCAGCCGGCAGGTTGACCTGCGCGGAGAAGCGTTGCTGAGCGCCCGCGCCGGGTATTACGGCTTGTTGAATCATCTGGATGACCAGTTGCGCCGGATTTTGAATCCGGTCCAGGGCATTGACAAGATGACCCATGGCAATACGGCGGTCATGCTGACAAGCGATCATGGCGAAATGCTGGGAGATCATTACCTGTGGCACAAGATTGCACCCTACGAGCCTTCCGCGCGTGTGCCGCTGCTGTTGCGCGCGCCGGAACGCTTCGGCATCCGGGCCGGCGCCGTAATCGATCAGGCGGTGTGTCTGGCCGATGTCATGCCGACCATTCTGGAGCTGGCCGGCGCCCCGATTCCCGCCGGTGTGGATGGCCGCAGTCTGCTGCCGCTGTTGCGCGGCGTCACGGAAGGTTGGCGTGATTATGTGCATATCGAACACGCGCCCATGCATCAATCGCTGACGGACGGTCGGGAAAAATACATCTGGTTTGCGGCCTTGTGCCGGGCCGGCCCTATCCGCCGGTAATTGTCCGGAGCTGAGGCTGGATTCCTGGCGGAAGACAAACTTTATGAAGACCTCCGATTTTGATTATGTGCTGCCGCCGGAATTGATTGCCCAGGAACCGGTGGCTGACCGGCCTCAGGCCCGCATGCTGGTGGTTGACCGCCGCCGCGGCATGCTGCGGCACAGCCGCGTGGCGGAACTGCCTGAATTTATGCGGCCCGGCGACCTGCTGGTGCTGAACGATACCAGGGTTATTCCCGCGCGTTTGCTGGGCCACAAGGCCGGCAGCGGCGGCAGTGTGGAACTGTTGCTGGTGGAGGAAATTGCCCCGGATGAGTGGGAAACCCTCTGGCGCGCCGCGCGCCCGCCCCGTCCCGGCACGACCATCGTGTTTGCCGGCGGCGATCTGACGGCGCTGGTGCTCGTTCCGCCTGATGGTGATCGCCTGAGAGTACGTCTGCAATATCGCGGCGTATTGCTTGATTTGCTCGAGCGCGTCGGCCGGACGCCTCTACCGCCCTACATCCGGCGCGATCCCGCCGCCGGGCCGGTGGCCGCAGATCGCGATCGCTACCAGACGGTTTACGCCCGGGTCCCCGGCGCCGTGGCCGCGCCCACCGCCGGCCTGCATTTTACCGGGGAACTGCTCGAGCGTCTGGAGCTGGCCGGGGTCGCCCGAACAACCGTGACGCTGCATGTCGGTCCCGGCACCTTTCGTCCGGTCACCGTGGAGGATGTGGCCGGGCATCGGATGGACGCCGAACGCTACATTGTGCCGGAGGCGGCGGCCTGCGCCATCAGCGCGACCCGGGCGCGCGCAGGACGCGTGGTGGCGGTGGGCAGTACGGTGGTGCGTACGCTGGAAACCGTGGCCGCCGGCAATCAGGGGGCGGTTGTGGCCGGCGAGGGCCGCAGCCGTTTATTCATCCGCCCACCATACGACTTTCAGGTTGTCGATGCCATGCTGACCAATTTTCACCTGCCGCGTTCCACCCTGTTGATGATGGTAAGCGCCCTGGCCGGCCTGGACCTGACCCGTGCCGCCTATGCCGCGGCCGTGACGGAAGGCTACCGTTTTTACAGCTATGGTGACTGCATGTTGATTGTCTGAAAATTAGTATGAAAGTAAATCTTATGAAAGGGGAAATCATGACACTATCACCTTATTGGCGCGCTGGTCTGACTTTGCTGCTGACCTTGGCGACTGCTGTCGCCTGCCGCGCGGCGGACGATGCCGCGTCGACCGCGCCGGAGCAGGGAAAGATCGATCTCAACCAACCTTATCATTGCATGTTCACGGAAACCCCGGTGGTGATCGATGGTGTGCTGGACGATCCCGTCTGGCAAAAGGCGCCACTTGTGTCGATGGCCACATATGGCAAAAGAGAACGACCACTCTCGCTGACCGAGGCCCGCATGGCCTACGACCGTGATTATCTTTACGTGGCCTTCAAGGCCTACGACGAAGATATCTGGAGCTATCTGACGGAACGGGACAGTTCCACCGCCTCGGAGGATGTGCTGGAAGTTTTTTTCAAGACCCATCCGGAGCGCCCGGCCTACTTTAATTTCGAGATCAATGCGCTGGGCACAGTGTACGATGCCTATCACGTCCGGCGCGCCGGCACGCCGGAACGGCCGCAAAGTTTTTTTTACAAGCGTTGGATGCGCTGGGACTGCGAGGGCCTGCGGATGGCCATCAATATTCATGGCACACTCAACGATCCCACCGACCGCGACGAATACTGGATTATGGAAGTGGCCATTCCTTTCCGGAAGGCCGCGAACAGTCCGCCAGTGCGCCCTTTACCCGCCGTGGTTTTCACTACTACGAAGAGTGGGGCCGCCTGATATTCGACTGAATTCAGCCGGCTGCCGGATGGATATTATTGCACTTCTACAGTCACCGACCGGCTGAGGATATCCGGGTTGTCGAGGTCCAGGCGGGCGTCCATGGGGGTGTCCAGGCCGAACCAGAAAGTGTAGCGGCCGCGCGGCAAGACCTGGTGCAGCACCGTGGTGGCCGGCAGATTGCCCACAGCGCCCATGTAGGCCGGGCGGCATTCAGCGAAGTTGCCGCTGCATGTTTGCCACTGCATCAGCTCGTCAAAGTAATACCACTGTTGGGCGCGGTGGTCTAAACCGACGATCCACCAGTCGGCCGGAATGCCGTAGTGCAGGTTTTCCGGGGTGAGCGCCACGGTGATGGTGGTGGCTGCCGGATAAATCACGATGGCTTCATCGGTCTGGTGGTTGTTGGCCATGATCTGCGGTCCGGTTGGGAGCGGTGGTGGAACGCCGCCCAGCCCGACGGCGTCCCAGGCCGCCCGCACGTTCTCCAGCCAGTTGGTATTGAGATCCAGCGCCGCCGCCGTCCAGGCCTGGGCGGCATTGGAGTAGGTTGCGCCGGGGCCCAGGTAGAAGAGCGACTGATAGGCCAATTGTACGGCATTGGAGATGCCGATGCCTTCCACATTGTAAACTATGACGCCGTCGTTGGTGCCCTGCCCGCCGTCGGCCAGCAGGTAAAACATGAAGTTCTGCACGCCGTTGTTGATGTGCACCCCGCCGTTGTCGGAATAGGGTTGGGCCCGTCCGTCGGGCTGGCGGTGGAATTCCAGCGCCGTACCGAAAATATCGGCATAGGACTCGTCCAGAGCGCCGGATTCGTCGCGGTAGATGAATCCGCTGACGGACTCGTTCACGCCGTGGGCGAATTCATGGCCGGTGATGTCGAGCACCGCCAGATCCGTCAGAAACGGGTCGGTGATGACGCAGAAGGTGATGAAGCCGTTCCACCAGAAGGCGTTGTCCGTAGAGTAGTCACAGAGCACCTCGATGCGCACCATGCTGCCCCGGCCGTCGTAACTGCTCCGATCAAATACCTGCCGCCAGTAATCCAGGCAGACCTGAATATTGTAGGCGGCGGAAATCTGGATGCGATCGGGATGCCTGGCGGCGCCCCAATAAGGCGTGTCGCGCCAGGCTACCGCCTGGCTGTCAGGGTAGGATTGCGAGGTGTCCTCGTTGAAAACATCGTAGCGGTCGTCCGCTAACTGGTAATACTGGTAATGCGTGTTGAAGCGTCCCTTGACGGTCACCTCCGCCCCGCCCTCGTTTTCCAGCAGCCAGCCGGAAATGTCGGCGGCTGATCTTCGGACCCTGTCGTAAAAAGTGATCAGGTCGCCGGTCATGGCGTCAAGATAATATTGCCAGACTCCCAGCGCCGGATGCCGGTAGCGCAGGGTGACGCCATAAGCCAGGCGCGGGCTCGTGTTCAAAGCGTATATCACCAGTTCCGGCGCCGACTCCGGGCGCGCGCCGGCGGGACGGCCCGCGGACGCGTGCAGGATCTGGGCCAGCGCCAGCGCCCGGTCAGCCGCGATCAGGGGGCGGTCCGGCAAGTCCAGCGCGGGCAGGTAGCGGCCGTTGACCTGATAGGCGGCCCCCTGACGGTCAAAATGTACAAATAGGTCGGCGCCGATTAACGGCAGTTGTGCGTGTTGCTGGCGCAAGCGCACGTGACGGCGCCCTGTGGCATCGGTTTGGGTTTCTTGCAGCAATAATTCCGTGTCGGCATCGCGCATGCTGAACAGCGGCGCCAGGTTGCGCAGGACCGCGACCGCATCGTCAGGCGCGGACGTTGGTTTTGACCGGACACGGGCGGCCTGGCCCAGGTTATGGCCGCGGATCAGGGTCGGAATGCCTGTGGCCCGGTCGCGGACAATGGCCGGATCGGCCGCCTGCGTTGCGATCGCCAGGCAGAGCGTAAGCAGGCCTATCGCCGCCCGGCGGGTGGCCGCAAATCTTGCAAAGGGGGTCGCTACGGATAATACTCTTTTCATTTTAAAATTACCGGTTATTAAAATTTGCCCTATACCCCGGACGGCTGTTTTTTATTATTCTGCTTGCCAGCCGGCGGTTTTGCAAGCAATTTGCGCGAAAGTGTCATAGGATCCCGACCGTGCCTTGTTTTTCTTTACTGCCGCCGAATTTTGCTGTATGACTTTTCTTGTTTTTTTTGGACAGGAACTGAAAAATGAGGCGCTAAAGTTGATTTCAAAAGTCCCGGCGGCCACGACGGAGCGTGGCCCTCCAGTGAAAAACAGTTGGTTTTTTTGATGTATGGAGGGTTTTGCGTCGTCAAAACCGTTCCCAAAAGGAATTTTGAAACCGGATATAATGTCAGATTCATTGGATAAAATGCGCGAAAATTTCCGGCGCGGATTGCTGGAGGATGTCGTTCCATTCTGGCTGCGGCATGCCGTCGATCAGGAGCATGGCGGTTACATGTTTGCGACCGATCGGGTCGGCCGGGTGATCGATACGGACAAGTCCATCTGGTTCCAGGGGCGTTTCGCCTGGATGCTGGCCACCCTCTGGCTGACGGTTGACCGGCGTGCGGAATGGCTGGAGCAGGCGCGCAGCGGGGTTGATTTTCTGTTGCGACATGGTTTTGACGCTGATGGCCGGATGTTTTTCCAGGTGGCGCGCGACGGCCTGCCCCTGCGCAAGCGCCGGTATTATTTCAGCGAGGCCTTCACGGTGATGGCCTTCGCCGCCCTGGCGCGGGCCGCGGATGATGCGACGCTGGCCTCCCGCGCGCGTTGTCTTTTCGACAGGATTCTGAAATACCACGCGCAGCCGGAGCTGCTCCCGGCCAAGACCACCGGATTGCGTCCCGCCAAATCCCTGGCCGGACCGATGATCCTTTTGAACGTTACCCAGACTCTGCGCGATACCGTGGGATATCCTGAAGCGGACGCGGTGGTTGACCGGTTGATTGGCGAGATTGAGCGTGACTTCCTCAAGCCCGAGTACGCGGCGCTGCTGGAGACGGTCGGCGCCAACGGCGCAGTGCTGGACCATTTTGACGGACGCCTGCTCAATCCCGGGCATGCCATCGAGGCGGCCTGGTTCATTCTGCACGAAGCGCGCCACCGCAACAACGATGGGCGGCTGGTCGGGCTCGGCACGCAAATCCTGGACTGGATGTGGGAACGCGGTTGGGATCGCGAATATGGCGGCATCTACTATTACCGCGATTTGCGCGATCTGCCGGTGCAGGAATACTGGCATGATATGAAATTCTGGTGGCCGCACAATGAGACCATAATAGCCACCCTGCTGGCCTGGACCATTACGCGCGAAGACCGCCATCTGCGGCGGTTCCATGAAGTCTATTCCTGGACCATGAGCCATTTCCCCGATCGGGAATATGGCGAGTGGTTCGGTTATCTGCACCGCGATGGCAGTGTTTCCTCCACCCTTAAGGGGAATATGTGGAAGGGCGGTTTTCATATTCCCCGCATGCAATGGTATTGCTGGCGGTTGCTGGAGAGCGAAGGTGTGCAGCAAAAACCGTTGGGAAAATCATAAAATTCAACTTGATTATATTACAGTTATGAAC
>JAIVGW010000374.1 GCA_020201415.1 Lentisphaerota bacterium | reverse complement strand
GGCTTTCAACTGGGATGCCCAGGCCGAGGTTGCCGTGCAGGCGGATGAAGCCGCCGGTATCTGGACCGTGGAGGCCCGGATTCCCTTCACTCCCAGTAACGATGATCCGTTGCACGAGGTCATCGGCACGCCGCCCGACGCTGATAATCCCTGGTATTTCAATGTGTGCCGTCTGCGTTTGCGCGATCAGGGACGCGAATCCGAACTGTCGGCCTTTTCGCCGCCGGGTGAACGCGGCTTTCATAATGTTCTGAAATTCGGGCAGTTGGAATAATCAATACAGGAGCCTTTAAATGCGCAAGCTTATCCGCGGTGTGCTGTCGGTATGGTTGTTGGCCGTTTTGAACATTGGCGCCGCCGAATGGATTGTGGAGGACGGGCGACCCAATGCCGCAATCGTAGTTGCGGAGGATGCGCCGCGGCTGGTTGCCCTGGCGGCCGAGGATTTGCGTGATTATGTCATGAAGATCTCCGGCGCCAAGCTCCCGATTGTTGCCGAACCGAACAACGCGGGCCCCGTTAATATATTTGTCGGACGCAGCGCCTACACTGACATGTTGGGGGTGACGGCTGCCGATTTGCAACATGGCGCTTATCTCATTAAGTCGGGGCCTAAACATCTTGTGCTTCTGGGACACGACACGGCTTTCACGCCGCCAGTGCCTGAGATCTATGCGCGCGGCACCTCGGATCGCGAGCGGGCCCAGGCGGCCTGGACCGAAATGACGAGGGATCGGACGGATGGTGTGTGGGGTAATCCTTACGGCTCCATGCATCGGAATTATAATGCCGCTACGGACACCTGGTTCTATGATCAAAGCGGTTCGATGAACGCGGTTTACGGGTTTCTGCGTGACCTGGGCGTGCGCTGGTATCTGCCCGGCGATGTGGGTGAGGTAGTGCCAAAGATGTCAAGTTTGGCGTTGCCTGAAATTGACCGGGTGGTGCTTCCTGATTTCCCTGTCAGGCGCTTTTTCGGTCCGTCTTATTTCGTCCTGTCGCGGGATGACCTGCTCTGGATGCGGCGCCTGGGGTTGAACCAGGGCTATCCGGTCCTGGGGCTTGGCCCGCAAGTGCATGGTATGCGCAATATGATGGGCCGGCCGGAAATGTTTGAGGCGCATCCGGAATATTATGCCCTGATCGCCGGCCGGCGTTGGTATGACGGAGATCGCGGACAGGCCTGTTTTTCTTCGGCAGCCCTGAAGGATGAAGCCGTTAATTACGCCAGAGCCATGTTTGACCTGTTGGATGAGCCGACCGTGGACCTCTGGCCGGAAGATGGCCTGCGGATGTGCGAGTGTGACCAATGCGCGGGACTTTCACCCGCCGAGGCCGTGTTTGGCTTTGTGGATCGGGTGGCGCGCGAAGTTTACAAGACCCATCCGGACCGGATGATCACCTGCGGCCGGAAGCCTGGGCTAAAGATTTTGGCATGACTTACGAGGAGTTTATCGGTGGATGGTGCGCCAAAGCCGGCAAGGGCCGCATGATTTGCAATTCCAATCATCGCGGACCGGTGCTGATGCCGCGCAGTATTGCCTTGGATTTGCGCGCGCGCCGGGGGCGTTCGCTGGGCGATTGGAACGAGGTCGGCCATCTGTCCAGGGTGGGTGAAACACGCGGCGGACGGGAAGTCGGCCAGCAAACATGGCGGCTGGGTCTGCACCACCTGAATATCTATGTCAACGCCCATTTCTTATGGGATGCCGAACAGGATTTGGAGCATATACTGGACGAGTATTACCGGCTGTTTTACGGCCCCGTCGCTGATCAGGTGCAGGCGGCTTTTGAATTCGCCGAGGCCAATTACACGCGTGGGCAGGGGGCCGCCAGGCTGTCGCTGGCGGATCAAGTGAGGCTGACGGAAATGCTGCATGCCGCCCGCGATCTGGCCGGCGATACGATCTACGCGCAGCGCATCACCTGTATTTTGGAAGAAGAAAAACCACTGGAGGCGCTGCGAAGGGAGGTGCAGGAGGCGGCGGCTGTCGCCGCGGAGCGTGCACGTGCTCCCCTTGTTGTTGGACGGGATCAGGCGACTGACGGGGAGGCGCAGACCTATGCGCTGGTGGACTTGACCACCGGTGATCCGCCGCCGATTAAAACCAGCTTCCAGGTGGCATGGGATGCCGGGGTGCTGGTTTTCGATATTCGCTGCGAGGACCCTGATATGGAAAATTTGTTCGTGACCAAGGATGTCTGGGGCGGTGACAGCGTGGCCATCCTTATTGAAACGCCTTTTCATGCTTATTATCAGATGGAAATCAATCCGGATGGCGACATTGTCGATGCCGACCGGGAGTTCGGCAAGGTGAATATGAACTGGAGCTCCATGGCGGAAGTGCAGCCGGAACGTGGCGCTGACTTTTGGCGGGTCATTGTGCGGATTCCGGTTATGGATGAGGCGGCGGGGGCGCTGGATCCGTTGCACAATGTGGTTGGCGACAAGCCCACGCCGGAGGCACCCTGGTTTATCCAGGTGGGCCGCGTACGCATCCGTGGCTTCGACAAAACCGCCTATGGTTTTACCGCTACCGGCAAGACTTATCACAATCGGCAGAAGTTCGGGCGGCTGGTGATTGAATAGTGTACCCACTACTTGGCAAGGAGGTTGGCGACAGGGATTTTGTTTATCGTAATTGAGTGAGATGTTTGCAACTAACAGGATCAAATATGCGTAATCAATGGCAGAGATGGATGTTCACCGCTGCGGTTGGCTTCAGTTTAGGGCAGGCCTTTATTGGTAATGCTCAAAATAATATAGTCAAGGACGGCGTCCCCATGGCGGAAATTGTGACGCCCGCCAATCCCGTCAACTCCGTCAAGCTGGCCGCGACGGAATTACAGACCTATATCAAGAAGATCAGCGGCGCGGAACTGCCGATGAGGGATTGCAGTGGGGCGCCTATCGCATGCAAAGCGGTGACGACTGGCTGGTATTGCTCGGCGATGACACGGTGTTTGAACCGCAGGGCATTTATGCCGAAAGCCGTAATGACTGGATCAACGTCAAGCAACAGCAGTGGGAAGAAGCTGCCGGTATTGACTGGGGTAATCCCATAGGCGCCGGGATATGGAACAAATACAACAAAGACCTGGGATTGTGGCGCTTTGATGAAAAGGGCACTCTGAACGCTGTTTACGGGTTCTTGGGCAGCCTGGGAGTCCGCTGGTACATGCCCGGTGAACTCGGTGAGATCGTGCCGGAAATGTCGACTATTGAATTGCCGAAGGTGGATCTTACCGTTCGTCCGGACTGTGATATTCGCATGGTGGCCTACGCGCGCTATGGGCATGGGGCGAAAGCCATGGACGAGATCATGTGGTCGTTGCGGCAAGGCGTCAACGATCCCTATGGCTATCACACGCATCATGGCATAGCCAATGTTTCCCGCAGCAAAGTGTTGCGTGAAAAACATCCCGATTATTTTGCGTTATACAACAATGAACGCCAGGTGTTAGATAAGACCGCCAATGTCTGTCTTTCAAGCGAAGGTCTTTTTCAGGAGAATCTGCGGTTTGTCCGGTTCATGTTCGACATGTATGATGTGCCGATTGTGTCCGTCTGGCCGGATGACGGGTTTTCCTCCATGTGCCAGTGTGACCTGTGTAAAGGCAAGGATACGCCCGAACGCGGACGCCAGGGGGTGATGTCGGATTATGTGTGGGACTATGTCAATCGCATGGCGATTGAGATTGAAAAATCCCATCCGGGCAAGCTGATCAGTTGTGGCGCCTACAGCACCTACTGGCTGCCGCCGACCAAGCTTGATAAACTCAATTCCAATATAGTGGTGTATGTAGTCAACGGTCGCCGGCGCTATCCGCAGGACGAATTGGATGTGGCCGCCCTGGCGGAGTGGAAACGCCTGACCGGCAACAAAATCATCACGTTCATGAATGTGGGCGGCGGCGCCAATACGCCGCGTTTGTTTGCCGGCGACATGCAAACCATCAAGGAACTGGTCATGGGCGAGGACATGTGGCCGCCGTTTGCGGGCGGGATGCTGGCCAATCCGGGGTTCAATCATCTCAACTATTATATTTCCGGCCTTTACCAGTGGGATACGGATCAGGATATTGACGCAGTGCTGGATGAATATTACCGTCTGTTCTATGGTCCGGCGGCCCGCGCGATGGCGGAATTTGTCGATTACTATGAGGCCCATCAGCGCGAAATGGCGGCCATCGACAGCGCCCCGATTATCAAAAAAGCCCTGGACCTGTTCGAGGTCGCCAAGGGCAAAGTCGATCCCGCGTCGGTTTACGGGCAGCGGCTGGCTTTGTTTGAAGAAGGTCTGACCGGTCGGAAAAAACGTTACGAGGTTGTCAAGGCCGGCCGTGTCAATGTACCGACCTATACCATGACCGGCCCGGCGGCAGAGATGACGGAGATCGTGATTGACGGCCGTTTGGATGAAAAATTCTGGCAGCAATTACCCGGCACACTGAAGATCTCGGAAAACGGCGAGGAGCCGGTTTATTCCACCCGGTTCCGCATCGGCGTACATGGCAACAACCTGTATGTGGGCATCCTGTGCCAGGATATACCCGGTCAACCCATAAACGCCTTCGAATTGAAAAAGGATGACTACGGCATCTGGGAAGGCGATGTCGTCGAGATTCTGCTGGAGACACCGGAGAATTCCTATTACCAGATTGCCGCCAATGCTCTGGGTTCGGTGGCGGACTTGGATCGCGGCGCCGGCGGTTTGTCCGCCGCTACCGGTTGGGATGCCCAGGCGGCAGTGGCTGGTTCGATTGATGAGGCGGCTGGCACCTGGAGTGTCGAGATGCGCATTCCCTTCACCCCCAGTTCCCAGGATCCCCTGCATGAGGTTATCGGGCCGCCGCCTTCCAAGGGAAAGCCCTGGCATTTCAATGTGTGTCGGCAACGTGCACGCAATCAGCGCGCGGAACTCGAGATGTCCGCGTTTTCCCCGACGGGATCACAGAAGTTTCATGAAATACTGAAATTCGGTCGTCTGGAATAGAGTGTGCTCAATAGGGGCGAAGCCGGGCTCTGCGCACGGCTGCGTCATTCTCGGCGGCTCGCCCGGAGGGCTCGCCCTACCCACGGCAAATGTTGATAAAATGGTAGGGCGAGGTCTCCGACCGAGCCGTCTTTCCCGAGAATGACGCAGCTCTGGGGCTCTGCGCAGCCCGGCTGCATCTGTTGTTGGTGTTTTAAACGTGGTTAATTATAAAAGAGTGGTTCAGCAATGAATACAATCGATCGCCGAAGTTTTATCAAGGGAATGGGGTGGGCCTGTGCCGGAGCGGTGTGTGGCGGCAGACTGGGCCGTGCCGCCGAAGTGGTGGCGCAGCATGTGCCGGCCCGAACCGCCGGGAAGCCGAATATCGTCCTGATCATGACCGATGACCAGGGGTGGGGGGAAACCGGTTATTACAATCATCCCGTTTTAAAGACCCCCAATCTGGATGCCATGGCCGCCAACGGATTGCGGTTTGATCGGTTTTATGCCGCGGCGCCCGTGTGTTCCCCGACCCGCGCTACCGTCCTTACCGGCCGTACCAATGATCGTGCCGGTGTTCATGATCACGGCTATCCCCTCCGCCTCCAGGAGAAAACCCTGCCGCGGGCCTTGCAGCAGCAGGGTTACCGTACCGCCCATTTCGGCAAATGGCATTTGAACGGGATCAGGGGGCCCGGGGTGCCGATCTTTAAGGATGATCCATATGGCCCGGGGG
>JAIVGW010000133.1 GCA_020201415.1 Lentisphaerota bacterium | reverse complement strand
GCACCAACTGCCGCCAGTGCCTGGATTTCTGCCTGTTCGGGGTTTACGCGTCGGACCAGCAGGGACGGGTGGCCGTGGAACGTCCGGCAAACTGCAAAGACAATTGCCCGGCCTGCGCGCGCATGTGTCCGGCGCTGGCCATCATGTTTCCAAAAATCGATGAGGACTCGCCGATCAACGGCAGCGACGCCGATGCCGCCAGCGCTTCCGGCAAGGTATGCCTCACCCATGACCAGCTTTTCGGCGAACATACCCTGGCCCGCCTGCGCGCCCGCCAGCGGCCGCCACTCTTTAAACAACCATGATCATGACCATGACCAAGCGCATGCTGCTCGAGCCCGACAAGCGACTGCTGGCCCGGTTCGCCGTCAATTTTGCCTGGCACGGGCGGCGCGCCATGGCCGAGTTCCGGCGCCGCACACGCCGGGGTCTGCGCTCACCGGCATTCCTGTTCATCTCCCTGACGGACCGCTGCAACCTGCACTGCCAGGGCTGTTGGGTCACGCCTTGCGACCCCGCGCGCGAATGGCCGCCGGAGAAACTGGACGCCGTCATTAATGAATACAAACAAACCAACCGCTCCAGGTTTTTCGGCCTGCTGGGCGGCGAGCCTCTGCTCTATCCGCATCTCATGGAGGTGATCGCACGGCATCCCGATTGCTATTTTCAGGTCCTGACCAACGGCACCCTCCTTGATGATGCCGTCGCCAGGGACTTCCGGCGTCTGGGCAATGTGACCCCGCTCATCAGCGTCGAGGGCAATCCGGCGGAAAGCGACCGCCGGCGCGGCGGACAGAATGTGCACCGCAGCGCCATGGAGGCGCTGGCGGCCTGCCGCCGCCACCGCCTGATTTTCGGCGTGGCCGCCAGCATCTGCCGCACCAATATCGACGATCTGGTGCGGGAGGATTTCCTGCGCGACATGATCGCGCGCGGCGCGCTTTACCTCTGGTATTACATTTACCGCCCTGTCGGCCCCCGGCCGGCACCGGAACTGGCCCTGCGGGAACAGGATATTTTACGTTTGCGCCGTTTTCTGGTTGATGCCCGCCCACGCTTCCCCATCATGCTGATTGACGCCTATTGGGATGCCGACGGCCGGGCCTTATGCCCGGCGGCCGAGGGCATCAGCCACCACCTGGGGCCCGGCGGCGACCTGGAGCCCTGCCCGCCCATCCAGTTCAGCGGGGAAAACCTGGCAGACGGGTCTGACATCAACCGGCTATTCCAGCAATCGCAATTCCTGCACCAGTTCCGGGAAACGGCGGCGGCGCAGGGACGCGGCTGCATTCTGCTGGAAAACCCGCTGGTGCTGCATGATTTCCTGAAGCGCACGCAGGCGCGCGATACCACCGGCCGCGCAGACGGATTGCGGGAAATCGCCGCCATGCGGGCTTGCGCCGGGCATGATCTGCCGGGCCGGGAAATCCCCGAGCGCCATTGGCTTTATCGCTTCGCCAAACAAAACTGGTTTTTCGGTTTCGGAGCTTATGGATGATTAACACCGCCGTCCATGACGAACGGGGCGACCGGGCCCTGGCGGAAAAGTGGCGCAACTTCCAACGTTGCACCACGCAATTTGTCGAGAACATCACCGCTGTTCCGCCGTTTACCACGGAACAATTGTTCGAGATGGCCGACAGCGCGGCGCGTGAGGCCGGCCTGACGCCGACCGGCGACCAGGACCGGAAAATCCTGGCGCTGATGATCCACAACGCAGCCTGGAGCACCGTCGTGGCCGGCATCCCCTTTGAGCGACGGCTGTTGCTGCTGCCGCAATGCCTCAGAAACCGGGCGGACTGCCCAGCCACTCTTGACGATTACGGCCTGCTGTGCCGGGAATGCGGACGGTGCCCGCTGGGCGCCCTGCAGCGCGAAGCGCTGAACCTGGGCTATACGGTGCTGATTGCCGAAGGTACCGGCGCGGTCACCGGCCTGTTGCGCGAGGGAATGATGGACGCAGTCATCGGCGCCAGTTGCCTGCCCGCCCTGGAACAATCCTTCCGCCATATTGCCGAGGGCCGAGGAGGCCGTGCCGTCCCTGGCGGTCCCGTTGCTGCGCGAAGGCTGCAACGCCACCGCCGTCGACCTGGAAATGTTGCGCGCATACATCCGCTTACGCGGCCAAATCGATACCGCGCCGGGCTGCGCCCCGGATCAGTGGCGCAAACTGGCGCAAACCTGGTTCGAGCCGCAATATTTACAGAAAGTGATGCCGGGCACACAACATGCCCAGCGGATGGCCGTCACCTGGGTGGCGGCGGCTGGCAAGCGCTGGCGGCCACTGCTGACGGCCACGGTATACGACGCGCTGCAGCCCGACAACCGCCAGGCCGATACCCGGATTATCGCCCCCATTGCCATCGCCGCGGAATGCTTCCACAAGGCCTCGCTGATTCATGATGATATTGAGGATGACGATATTTGCCGGGACGGACGTCCAACTCTGCACGCGCAATACAACCTCCCGCTGGCGCTCAATGCCGGGGACCTGCTGTTGGGCGAGGGCTATCGCCTGCTGGCCGAAGCTCAATTGCCGGCCGATACCCGTCTGCGCCTGCTGCAGACGGCGGCGGAGGGACACCGCCGACTTTGCATCGGCCAGGGCGAAGAATTGAGCTGGCGTAACCGCCCGGCACCGCCGGACACGGCTGAGCTGCTCGACCTTTTCCGGCTCAAGACCGCGTCGGCATTTGAAGTGGCCATCTTATTAGGCGCCATTGCCGGCGGCGGCGGACCGCAAATCTGCGGGATCCTGGCCGATTTCAGCCGGGCGCTCGGCATCGCCTATCAAATCCGCGATGACCTGTCCGACATCAACCGGGATCTGCCCAGAAGCAATGAACAGCGGCCCTCCATCCTGCTGGCATTGCTCCAGGAACATTGCGGCCACGCCACCCCTGGCGCCAACCTGCGCGCACAATACGACCGATGCGCCATACCGGCACGGGCCGAAAGGATGTTCATGGATTACCGCAACCAGTCCCTGCAGGCTCTGAACCCCATTACATCCATCAGACTTAAAAGCCTCCTTGTGCGCCTGGTCAAAAGGATTCTGCCGCATGTCAGCTAGCTCCCCCGCCATATCTTCCGATTTGATCACCACCGCTGCGCAAGCAAGCCTGCTCCTGAGTGAGGCCGGCCGCCGGAAAATCGCCGATTACCTGCGCTCCTGCCTGCACCAGGCCGGCGGATTTTGCGATCGAGCCGGACGCCCTGATCTTTATTATACCGTCTTCGGACTGAGCGGACTGCTGGCCCTGGAGCAGCCCATCCCCCAGGCCGACCGGATCCGATCCTTCCTTGAGAGTTGCGGAAACCCGCGGAACATGTCCTTTGTCGAACTGATATCGCTGATCCGCTGCCACCACCTGCTGGATGCTGCCGGTCACCCCACTCCGCTTTCCGAAACCAGGCTCCAGGCTATTATCAACCGGATTGGCCAATATCGCTGTCAGGACGGTGGCTTCGCGCATGATGGCATCCACTCGGAACACAGCACACTCTATGCCCTGTTTCTTATCGAACAGGCATTGCGCGATCTCGGACAGGCCGCCATGATCCCTGCCGACCCGGCCGACCTGATTGCTCGCCTTGCAACCCCTGACGGCGGATATGCCAATCATGTCGGAGCAGGACAGGGCATTGCCACCGCCAGCGCCACCGCCGCCCTCCTGTTGGCCGGGCAGGGACGAACGCGGGCCGCGCAAAATGCAGTCACATTTCTGGAATCCCTGCGCGCGCCCAACGGCGGCTACCGCGCGTCAGCGGCAACCAGCCTGCCCGATATTTTGGCCACAGCTACCGCGCTTTATGCCCGCGCCCGCGCCGGATGGCCGGCGCCGGACGGTATTGATGCCGATGCCGCCTTCATCGAGCGGTTATGGAGCGATGCCGGCGGCTTTTGCGGGCACCCGGCTGATGCCCAACCGGATGTCGAATACACCTTTTACGCCCTGCTGGCATTGGGCGCCATCAAGCGTTTGCATCATGACCCCACCCCTTGAACAATCATTGCTCACCCTTTTACGCAACCATCCTTCCGGCGGCGGTCCCTGGGAGGGCCGCCTCACGGCCAGCGCGCTTTCCACGGCGGTGGCGGCCTTTGCCCTGCACTGCCAGGCGCCCGCGGAACACGCCGGGTTGGCAGGGCAGGCGCTTGCCTGGCTGGCCGACCATGCCAACCCGGACGGCGGCTGGGGCGACACCATCAACAGCGAGAGCAATCTCAGCACCACCCTGCTCTGCCGGGCAGCGCTCAGCTGCTCCGACGCCTTCCGCCTGACCGCTGCGCGGCAAAACGCTGAAGCCTGGATTATCCGCCGGACCGGCAGCCGCGCGCCCGCGGCTGTTGCCGCAGCCATCCGGGAATGCTATGGACATGACCGCACCTTCTCCGCCCCCATCCTGACCATGTGCGCCCTGGCCGGATGCCTGGGCCCGGAGCCGGATGCCTGGCGGCTTGTGCCGCAACTGCCGTTTGAACTCGCCGCGCTGCCGGCCCAGTTATACCGCAGCGCAAAACTACCCATGGTCAGCTACGCCCTGCCGGCCCTGATCGCCATGGGTCTGGCGCGCCATCACCATCATCCCGGCCGCGCCGGGATGAGGTCTTGGCTCCGCCACCGCCTGACGCCGCGGCTGTTGGACAAAATAATGGAACGACAGCCGGCCAGCGGCGGATTTCTGGAAGCGGCGCCCCTGACGGCGTTCGTGGCGATGGCGTTGGGTGCGGCGGGCGCGGGGGAACATCCCGTGACCCGGCGCGCCATCGGATTTCTCGCCGCAACCATCCGACCCGACGGCAGTTGGCCCATCGATACCAATCTGAAAACCTGGGTTACCACCCAGGCCGTGGCCGCCC
>JAIVGW010000132.1 GCA_020201415.1 Lentisphaerota bacterium | reverse complement strand
CAATTATGCGGCCACTCCCGAGTGGCTGGTGACGGGCGAGCTTCTTGGCCGGGCGGGAGGAAGGGCGCGTTACCGGCGCTACGTGCAGTCGCACGTGACCCGCGGCATGGATCCGACGGAATACACAGGCTTTTCCGAAATGGTTGCTCTGGGTAGCCGTGAATTCCTGGATCGAGCCCGTTCACTGGTGAAGGCCGTCTCGCCGGAGCAGCCGGATCGTGCCTTTGTGTTCCGGCGGGTCCCCTTTGGCAATATCGTGTCGGTTGTTGAACAGATCAAGGGCGAAGCCTTCGCGGACTTCCGGGATCGTCACGGCGACTGGGGGCTGGCGATGGTCCTTTATCAGGCGCGTTGGCAAAGTGGGCTGACACTCGCCAGGATCGGTGAATTGGCTGGCGGCATGACCTACAAAACGGTTTTTGCCCAAGTCAAGCGTATGGATAAAAAACTGATGAAAGATGCGGCGCTGCGGGAAATTGCCGAACAATGTCGGATCGATATGTCGAATGTCGAGACGTGACCACTATTTGTGGTAACAGCATGACTAAATCATCACGCGCAGCCGTATTTCTTGATCGTGACGGAACAATCATTGAAGACCGCGGCGATTTGAGTCAACCATCTCAAGTTGTGCTCTTCCCCGACACGATTCCAGCCTTGAAGCGGCTGGGAGAGTCTTTTGACCTGTTTATTGTCACCAATCAATCGGGAGTCGCCAAAGGCACCATCACCATGCAGGACGTGGCACTGGTAAACGGGCACCTCACTGATCAACTGGCGCACTATGGAATTGAATTCCGGGCCATATATGTTTGTCCCCACGAACGTAAAACTGGCTGCGCCTGCATCAAACCAAACCCCTTTTTCATGCAAAAAGCAGCCAGGGATTTTGGCATCGACCTGGCGCATTCATTCACAATCGGCGACCATCCGCACGATGTGATTTTCGCCGAAAACGCAGGGGCAACTGGGATTTACGTACTCACCGGCCATGGCATCCGGCACCAAAATGATTTGCCTCAGCACACCCTGGTGACAAGCGGCATCAAGGAAGCTGTGGATCAAATCCTTCGGATATAGTACCATAAAACCTCGCAACCAATGGTAACATTTAAGCAAAAGGTGATATAATGACAAATGGTTTTCCAAAAGATTTCCGTTGGGGAGCGGCGACGGCAAGCTACCAGATTGAAGGGGCCTGGTCCGCGGACGGCAAGGGCGAATCGATCTGGGACCGATTCAGTCACGTCCCCGGCAATATAACCAACGGCGATACCGGCGATGTCGCCTGCGATCACTACCACCGGATCGACGAAGATGTCGCGCTGATGAAGCGGCTCGGCATCAACACTTATAGTTTCTCAATCAGTTGGCCACGCATCTTCCCGAACGGGAAGCCCGACGGGACCGCAGCCGGCGGACTCAACCAAAAGGGGCTTGACTGGTACCGCACACTTGCGCGCAAGGTATGCGAAGCCGGCATTACGCCCATGGCGACACTCTACCACTGGGACCTCCCGCAGGCGTTGCAGGACCGCGGCGGCTGGGCCAATCCGGACATCGTCGACGACTTTGAACACTACGCCCGCACGATGTTTGAAGCGCTGGGCGAATGGGTGCCCATATGGGTCAGCCACACCGAGCCATGGGTAATCGCCTGGATCGGCCACTGGCTCGGCCACCACCCGCCGGGCCTGCGCGACTTCTCCACCGCGCTGCGCGTGAGCCACCACCTACTGCTCGCGCACGGCCGGGCGAAGGCAGCGCTCGCCGGGATCGACCCGCAGGCGCAGATCGGGATCAAGCTCTATACGCAAATGAACTACCCGGCCACGGACCGCGATGAGGACCGCGCGGCCGCACACCGCGACTACGGCCACTATACGCGCTGGTTCCTCGACCCACTCGTGAAGGGCGACTACCCGGCCGACATGATTGCCTGGTATCGCAGCAAGGGCCTGGTGCTGCCGGATGTTACCGACGATGATCGCGCGGTCTTCGCGAACGGCATCGACTTCCTCGGCCACAGCTACTACTTCTCGCACCGGCTGCGGCACACCCCGGGCGAGAACTGGCCACTCGAACTCGCGACCGAGTTGGTCGGGAAGCACCACACTCAGAAGGGTTGGCGGATCTGGCCGCAGGGCCTCTACGACAATCTCGTGCGAATCACAAACGACTACGGGAAGATCCCGATCATCATCACGGAGAACGGCGTCGCCTTCAACGACATACCGACCGAGGCGGGGGTTATCGAGGACACGACGCGCATCGAGTTCATCCGTCAGCACCTCGTTGCCGCGCGCCGGGCGATGGCTGACGGCGTCAACCTCCAGGGCTACATCTACTGGTCACTCATGGATAACTTCGAGTGGGAGGACGGTTACACGACGCGCTTCGGGCTGACCTACATCGACTATGAGACGCAGAAGCGCACGCCGAAGGCGAGTTTCGAGTGGTACCGGTCTTTAATTTGCGGCAAGGCTGACCTTTGAGCGGCACCGTCCGCGCCGCGCCGGACGCGGCTTGATCGTCAGAAATTCCGTTGCGAACCCATACAAATTTCTGATGCATGACGCGAATTTAAAATCATGTTGACATGTCATGCGGATGTGCTACAGTAAACACCATGAATAATTCAGCCACAGTCCATGCACGTATTGACGCGAAGACTAAATGCGCTTCCGAACGGGTACTGCACAAGATCGGGATGACCCCCACTGACGCTGTCCGCCGGACAAGAGCGACCGTGGCGAGGAAGTTGAGACTTTTGACTCTCTGGACCAGATGGTTGCGAGCTGGAACAGATGAAGCTCTCGCAAACAGCACAGTTCAGAAGGGATGTTAAGCGGCAAGCGAGACAAGGCAAGGACCAGCAGAAGCTCATTGAGGTTGTTAAGCTTCTTCTCACCCGGGATACTCTACCATCGAAACACCGAGATCACCCATTGAAGGGTTTTTGGAAAGGCAGGCGTGACTGTCATATTGAACCGGACTGGATTCTAATATACAGAATAACAGAAGACGAATTACGTCTCGAACGAACCGGAAGTCACAGCGACCTTTTCTGATGGTGGTTGCGCCGGCCCCACGAACGCAAAACAGGCCGCACCGGAATAAAAGATCCTAGCCTTATGCGGCTCGGCGAGACGCCTCGCCCTACCTTCCCGGATTGCTGTCAAAACAGGGCGAACCGTCTCGGTGAGCCGCATATGAACGCGTCCGTGGAGTTTTGTAAGAGACTCTACAATAAGTGAAAAGCAAGCAGGGATTGTTCAGCGCAATCGAATGTGATGCCCCCTATCCGTCATCAGAAAGGCTGAACACCCGGACCGGGCCAGGTCTGCGCGAACTCCACCAGGATCCGCAGCAAATTATCGAAGACGGACAGGCGCGCCACTTCCATGCCATGACTGTTTTCCCGCACATGCCCGATAAAGGCCACCAGCGGAGCGCCACCGCTGGCATAAACCGCGCTGGCGTCGGAAGAGGCGGCATTGTACACCGCCCGTTGCAACCCCACGCCAGCCGCTTCCGCCGCCCGGCTCAAGGCCAGGATCAGGGCATGACTGTAGCAGGCCTTGGCATCCTTGACCCACATGCCCGGCCGGCCATCCAATTTCAAAGCGGACTCGGCCGTCACCGGACAGCCGTCGATGGCAATGAAAGCCGCCGGTTTTTCACGATGAGCCAGCCCCATGGCCCCGAAGCAACCGCCCTCCTCGTGGATCGTGAAAGCCACCGTCAAAGGCCAGGCCGGCACAATCTGTTGCCGCTTGATCTCCTCCAGCAGCCGCAGCAGGGTGACCACGCCCATGCGGTCGTCGAAAGTCCAGGCCGCCAACAGAGGGTCTCCGGGATCGCCCAGCAGCACCGGGCCGCGCCCTGCCCGGATCGGCACCATGGCGGCGCCTTCATGCACACCCGCGTCGCGCAATTGCGGCTCGCTCAGACCGGTCATGACAAAGCAATCGTCCCAGGTCATGGCCTGACCGTTCGGGGAGACATGCCC
>JAIVGW010000373.1 GCA_020201415.1 Lentisphaerota bacterium | reverse complement strand
TTCCCAAGGAGATCGCGTTTGGTCCGGGTGGCGCGCGCGTGGCCTTCTGGTCCGGGCGTAGCGGACGGGAACTGGATTTCCGGGCGATGACGCTTCTCGAGGACTATTGGCAGGAATGGGCGACCGGCACATGGATGGGTAAACCCCGGGCACCGGGCGGTCCTGACAAGTTAGCTTTAATGCACAGTAACGCCCAGGGCGCGGCACGTACGCACGACGTCTGGCTGCTGCCGCGTCGTTCCGGGGATAACGACAACGCACAGACCATGAACGCTCGGACCGGAGCAGCTTCCAATCCACCTTTGTTGCAGGCCGATCCCGTGTGGCTGGCCGAAACCTCGGCCATCGGTTGGCCCATGCATCCCCGGGATCCGGAACGTTTTCCCGATCAGGAAGCCTTGATCGAGGAATATTGGAATTCCCTAAGGGGCGCCTATGTCCAATTGCGACACACCGGGTTCATCGAATGGGGTAAAAATAACACCTTGCGCCACGCCAAGGATGCGTTTATGCGCTTATCCCATTTGATTGAATACGGTTTGCGTCGCCAAGTATGGAGTTTGTACGGGCGCGGTGGGCAAAGGAGCTACTGGGAATATGGCTCACGCTTCAATCGCTTTGCCGGTGACTGGGGGCTTTCCCACTGGACGGGTGGAACCAAAATACGCGGAATGTTCTCCGATGGTGACAATACCTTTCCTTTTCATTGGGGCGATCACAGCTCGAGAAATCATTTTTCCGGCGGCGGCCCGACCGGTCATACCATTATAAACTGGTTGCTCGAATATTACATGACGGGCGACGAGTATCCGCTGGAACTGACCGACATGCTGGGTGAGGCCTACTTGAACGAGTGGGACCGGGACGAGAGCCCCAACGCTGTGAGCTTGAATGAGCTGTCAATTTTGGCGCTGCTTTATAGCAAACAATGGGACGCAAGGTTCAGAGATCTGGCTCAATACCGCGCCGGGCTGAAGATCGACTTGGACAACCCTCTCGGGATCAGCGACTCCATTAAAAACGGCCCGATTTACAAACTGGACCGTGACCTGGTGTCGCTGTATGATTATTATACAATCACGGGCGATGAGTCTGCGCGCAAAGCCATCCTTAAAGCTGTGGATTATCAGTATCGTTTCAATCTCATCCGCCCTCCCTTTGGTGGTCAGAACTATGTCGGCTTCAACTTTTCCATCGCCTACAAATGGACGGGGAACCGCAATTATCTGCGTGTCGTGAATGATCAGCTTGAAAAGGGCAAAAATATTGAAAATATCCACGGGCAAATCAACAGCAACCCGCATCCCACATTGAGTATCCCCACGGCGCTGACCGTGATGGCGGAGGTCAACGAACCGATCGATCCGTTCCCCGTTTTGAGCTACAGCCAAAAAGAGGGGGCGCGAACTATTCGTTTTGTCAAATCCGCGGGTAGTTCCGTTGAAATTGGATGTTTCCTGCGTATGGACCAGAAAGATCGGGAGCCGGAATGTCAGGTCAAGCTGGACGGAGAGCCGGGCGCATTGCCTCCGGAGCAGGTTGAGCTGTATAAAGAATTCGCCTTTCAGCCTGCCAGTGGCGCTCGGGCTAATCCGCGCGACTGGCACATCCGGGTGGTCATGCCGGCGGACCTGCCCGCGGGAAATTACATTCTGGAAATACCCAATGCCGAAAGCGTGGTTGTGCTCGACAGCAGTGCTCCGGAGATTGTGATCGGAGAAGATTAGCGCCTCTGCGCGAGATAATTTACTGGTTTCATGGGATGACAGTGAACCCATGTTTATGGCAAACTTTGCTGGTATTAAAAATTCCGGCATCCACCGCTGAAACAAGTGTGAGGTTCTTGCAAAACCTCAGCGGCTCGGCGAGACGCCTCGCCCTACCTTCCCGGATTGCTGCCGATACTGGTAGAAGGGCGAACCGTCTCGGTGAGCCGAAGATGAACGCGGCCGTGGGGTTTTGCAAGAGCCTCGTGCATTTTTTATTTGAATATTTCCACATATCGCACTATTGTGAAACAAAGAAGAAGTATTTGATCTAAAATCATGTTGACCTGTGCAATCGACATTTTCCGGTTAGCAGGTTTAAGCGTGGTTGTGACAAAGGATCTGTCCCCGGTGGGCGTGACATTGAAAGGGCCTCGCCATGTTTTCAAAAGCTAAATCGTGTTTAATTATGCTGGCGGCGGCCTACGCGGTTTTGTCTTCAGTATCCGTCCAGCGGGCGGCGGCGGATTTCATCGAGGGCGGCGATCTGGTCCTCGACGTTACGTTGGGTGGCACCAACTACCGCATGCACGTCTTCACCAACATCGGCACCAACAGCCTGACAGTCAACGCGGACGGTACGGTGGATTATATGGTTGTGGCGGGCGGGGGCGGCGGTGGCGGGCGCCGTGGCGGCGGCGGCGGCGCCGGCGGCGTGATCATCAATGAGGGGCAGGCAATTTTGACGGGGTCTTATGATATAGTGGTCGGCGATGGGGGCGTTGGAGGCGTTGGCCATGGCGTTAAAGGCGATAACGGCTACGATAGTTCATTTAACAGCGCTATTGCCTTGGGCGGGGGCGGTGGCGGCGCACAAGGAGTAGGTACGTCTACGTCTATGGTGGGAAAAGACGGTGGTTCCGGCGGCGGTGGCGGGGGACAGACCGGCACTACCGGCGGCACTGCCTTGCAGCCGCTCCAGCCCTTCCCTAGTCTGGGCTTTGGTCATGACGGCGGCGCTTATTCATCTAGCCGTGGTTCGGGTGGCGGTGGCGCTGGTTCCGGTCCCAGCACCTTAAACGGTGGCGCCGGAACAAATATCGCGCATATGTTCACGACGGTTGTCGGAGAGAACGGTTATGTGGCCGG
>JAIVGW010000131.1 GCA_020201415.1 Lentisphaerota bacterium | reverse complement strand
ATGGAAACCCGTCCGCTCACCAAGGCCCTGTATCTGGACAATGAGCAGCACGACGGTTATTTCCGCGACCAGTGCGTTTTCGGCAAAGGTATTGACATCGAGGACACGATGAACCTGGTGGTGCGCTATAACACCGGGGCCTTCATGTCATACTCCCTCAATGCCTTTACGCCCTGGGAGGGTTACCGCGTGGCTTTTAACGGCGTGCGCGGCCGCCTGGAACATGACTGCGTGGAAAGCGTCTATATCAGCGGCGACGGCAATGTTCAGGGCGCCACTATTCCCCAGGGCACGAAAATCCGGCTGTATCCGCACTTCAAGCCGGCGCGCGACCTCAAAGTCAAAATGGCCGAAGGCGGTCATGGTGGCGGAGACGATCCGCTGATGTCCGACATCTTTGCCCGGCGCAAGCGCCGTGACCCTTATCTGCGCGCGGCCGGCGTGGCCTCCGGCGCCATGAGCATTCTGACCGGTATTGCCGCCAATCACAGCATGCGTTCCGGCAAGCCGGTGAAAATCAGCAGCCTGGTGAAGGGGTTGCCCCAGCCGGACTACACACCCATGAAAACCTGGTGATATCCCGCCGATGGAATTCAATGCCAGCGCAATCGCAGCGGAAGCCGAACGACAGGCAATACGCGCAGCCGTGGCCGATCCAACTGCCGCGGCGCGCGCTGTGTCGGCTACCCATCCCGGCCTGCCGGAACTGGCCCTGTTGCTGAGCCCGGCGGCGGATCAATTATTGGAGACAATGGCGCTCAAAGCCCGCCGCATTACCCGCCGGCACTTCGGACGCAACATCAGCCTGTACGCGCCGCTTTATCTCTCCAACCACTGTTCCAGCGGCTGCGCCTATTGCGGGTTCGCCTCCGATCGGCGGCAACCACGCCGGCACATGTCACCGGCGGAAATGACCAGCGAAATGGATGCCTTGCAAGGCATGGGTTTTGAGGAAGTATTACTACTGACAGGCGAACGCACGCCGGAAGTCGGCTTCGACTACCTGCGCCAGGCCGTGTTGCCGGCCGCGGAACGCTTCCATCAGGTTACCCTGGAAACCTTCCCCATGTGTACGCAGGAATACGCCGAACTGGCCCGCCTCGGCGCGGTTGGTGTTACCGCCTACCAGGAAACATACGACGCCGCCACCTACACCGCCGTGCACCGTTGGGGGCCCAAAAAGGACTATCAGCGCCGACTGGATGTCCCTGCCCAGGCCCTGGCGGCCGGCATGCGGTCAGTGGGGCTGGGTGTCCTGCTGGGCCTGGCTGATCCTCTGCTGGACGCGCTTTGCCTGTACCAGCATGCCCAGCACCTGCAACGCCAATACTGGCGCGCGGGCATTTCCATATCCTTCCCGCGTCTGCGCCCGGAAGCCGGCGGCTTTCAGCCGCGCCACCAGGTGGACGACCGTTTTCTGGCCCGGATGATCTACGCCTTCCGGATTTGCCTGCCTGAAGTAAGTCTGGTGCTCTCCACCCGTGAAGCGCCTGCTTTCCGGGACGGTATGGCCGGCGTGGGGATCAACAAGCGACAACCGTGATATCCGGACATTTTTCACCGCCCTGCGGCGCCGTCATCTGGAGCCGGTATTCAAAAACTGGGACCGCGTCTATCGGGATTTTTCATGAACCACTCCTTGTCACTGCACGCACAACGGCTGCGCCGGTTGCAAAGCGCCGGGATTTATCTGGTAACTTCCGCATCCTTGTCCGCCGGACGCTCCACCCCGGATATCGTCCTTGCAGCCCTGGCGGGCGGCATCCGCCTCATTCAACTGCGGGAAAAAAACATGGGCGGGGCTGAGATGTTCCGTCTGGCGCGCACCGTGCGCCGGCTGACCCGGGAGGCCGGAGCGTTGCTGCTGATCAATGACCGGCTGGACATCGCCCTGGCGGTCCGGGCGGACGGCGTACATCTGGGACAGTCCGATCTGCCCGTTGCCGCCGCCCGCCGGCTGGCGCCGGACATGCTTATCGGCGCCTCCACCCATTCCATCGCCGAAGCCCGGCGGGCCGAACGGGCCGGCGCATCCTATATCAATATCGGCCCGTTGTTCCCGACCCGGAGCAAGGACTGGACCGGCGATTTTCTGGGGATGGCAGGACTGCGCCGCATTGCCGCCCAGGCACGCCTCCCCTACACCGTCATGGGCGGCATCAAGCAGCAGCATATTCCGGAATTGCGCCGGGCCGGAGTCGCCGCCATTGCCCTGATTACCGCCATCACCTCAGCGCCCGACCCCGGCGCGGCCGCGCAAAATCTTTTGCGGCTGGCACAGTCCGGTCCTGCGGCGCCCGACCCCGGCAGGCGATCAGGGTGCAAGACAAATATTTTGATATGATGGAGGCTCTTGCAAAAACCCACGGGCGCGTTCATCTTCGGCTCACCGAGACGGTTCGCCCTTCTACCCGTTGCGGCAGCAATCCGGGAAGGTAGGGCGAGGCGTCTCGCCGAGCCGCTGGGGTTTGTAAGAACCTCATATATCTGTCAAAAAAACCAATATTCAAAGCAATCCTGACATATCAAAATTTCTGCCCGACCCCGGCAGGCGATAGGGGCACATGTTGGTCTTGTAATTATCACAGCATTGTTGTAACATTTTAAAAATACCTGTTTGAGCGCAGCCAGGTCTGCAATGGTCATTTAAAATTTCATCATCCCGGGAATTCAAGCGTGCCGGAATTGCAAAACAAATTTTCCTGGTCGGTATCCGCCCGCGAGGATTTTGAGGTATGTCCCCGGCGGCGTTACTGGTCAAAATACGCCATGTGGCACGGCTGGAAATCATCAGCCACGCCCCTGCAACGTACCGCCTACCGCTTGAACAAAATGGATAACCGCTTCACCATCCAAGGCAATGCCGTGGAACGCGCCGTAATGTGGGCTCTTACCCAGACGCGCCTGGATGTAGCTCCTGATCCGGAACAGACTTACCAGACCGCCGCCCGCAACTATCTTAATCAGTGCTGGTCGGACTCCAAGAACGAGCGCTGGCGCGGCGACCCCAAGCGCCACTGCTGTCTGCACGAGCATTATTATCCGGATAATTACAATTTGTCTGAACAGGAAATGGTCGAAAACATGATGACCACGGTCAAAACCTGCATCACCAATTTCACCAAGACCCTGCTCCCGGAACTGGCGGCTATTCCGGCGGCCAACGAAATCGCCGTCGCCACTACCGCCGTTGGCGATCCGGAATCCTTCATGCTGGACGAAATCAAGATCTATGCCATACCGGACTATGTAATCCGGGTGGACGGCGCCCTGCGCATCTACGACTGGAAATCCGGCCGCCCCCGGCCCGCCCATAAAGACCAGATGGATATCTACGGACTGTGGGCCCACTGCCGCCATCGCCGGCCGGACGAACCTACCACCATGCACCTGGCCTACCTGGCAGAACCACGATTGTTGTCCGCGGAATTAATGGAAGACGGCCCGGCCCGGACAACCGCGATGATCAAGGACTCCGTCGCCCACATGGCCGAATATCTTGAAAATGGCGACATCCAGGCCAACCGCCCCCTGCCCTCCGATCATTGGGAAATGTGCCCCGACATGCATGTCTGCTATAAGTGTAATTTTTACGAATTGTGCCGTCCGGAACTGGAATCATAACGCAGACACCATATCACGGCGCAGTCCGGACCGCCGGCTATGGCAATCAGTATAACCGCGGCTGTCGGCCGCAATATGAGGTGAAGTTATGCGCCCGGGACTGTTGGAAATCATCGCCATTGCCGCCGTCATTGTGCTGTTGTTCGGCGCCCGCCGCCTGCCGGAACTGGCGCGCGCGCTGGGCCGCAGCCTGAATGAATTCAAAAAAGGCCGGCACGAAGGGCTGCCGGCGGAAAACGAGTCAGACCAACCCAAGGATAAACCAACAGCCTGAAACGCCGCATTGTCACAGATCCGCGGGCAAAATCACCGGCTGTCGCTAAACCAGTTCGCCCACCGGCCGACAGGGCGGAGGAAATGAAAGGGACGGCTGTCAGCGGGTAGCCGCCGGCCAAACAGAATCCGGCGCGGCGTAATAGCGTTCTTCCTCATACTGCAGGTACACCACCGTGCCCAGGAAAATCAGGGCCACCAGCGCCACTCCACTCCACAGCAGCAGGCGACCGCCGCCGGCCGGGGACTTCTGTTCGATTACCTTGGCCATGACAATATCTCCGATTGTGAACGATGGCACACTTCAAACATCAACATTAGTATGAGGGAACCAACCTGCTCCTGTCAATTTTTTTTTCGTCAGACGCCACAAGACGGGTGTCGGACAAATTCTTTGATCGGTGGGCCTTTCTCAGCGCATGGACCTGCCACGGGTTCTGATGCTTCGGTAAACGATAGCGGGCGACGCGAGCGGTGGACGATTCAGACCCAGAGCC
>JAIVGW010000372.1 GCA_020201415.1 Lentisphaerota bacterium | reverse complement strand
CCGTCCGCTTGAAGCAGGTAGGGACGGCTCTCCGAGCCGTCCGCTTGAAGCAGGTAGGGACGGCTCTCCGAGCCGTCCGCTTGAAGCAGGTAGGGACGGCTCTCCGAGCCGTCCGCGGACGTTTCGGAGAAACGTCCCTACCGGTAATAGCGCGGTTTTGCATGATGCTCAAGTGAGGAAAATATTTCCGACGCCAACGTGTGCGCCCCAAGGAATTGAATTATGATTTATGAATCCAAAGAACTCAAACTTCTGCCGGACCGGGTGATAGATCGTCTGGGTGAAATCACCCTGGCCGATATTCCCGATCCACAGCCGCAATGTCCGGTGCGGCTGGCCGGCGCCACGCCGCTGATGGAGCGCCTGTGGCGCGTGGCGTTGCATGATGCGGAAACCAACATCAGGGACTCGGACCAGGGTCGGTATTTTGCGGGTGGCGCCAAATTCGGCACAATTGTTTTTACCCGCGATATTTCCTATGCCGGGGTACTGGGTTTCAACGGGCTTTACCCGGAAATCATGCGCAGCGGTTTAAAGATCACGCGTGAAGTGCGCTGGAAAGCGGGGTTTGTAGTGACCACCGGCCATGTCGTTTCCGGTATTGATGCTCCCTGGGAAGATCCGGGCCTGGACAATCAGGGTTTCAAAGAGCTTTACAACACCAACTGTTACACACGTAGAACCGATGACGTGGTCTGGTTGTGGGCGGCCCGCGACCTGTTTGCTAAAACCAGCCCCGGTCAGGCGGAATGGACCTGGCTTTATGAAAACGGCAAGCGGTATTTCGAAAGATTTTACCGGCCTTTTTACGATGCTGACGACGGATTGTACCGCGGGCAGATCAGCTTTGTTGATGTGCGTTGGCCGCATAAACCGCGTGCCGGCGGGTATCCCGCGCATTTTACCGTCGATGATTGCGTGATGCTGAAAGCTTCCTCAACCAATGCGCTTTATCTTAATGGGCTGCGGGTCATGGCGGAGGCGGCGGAGCAATTGGGACTGCAGGATCAAGCCGTCGAATGGCAGCGCCGGGCACAGGCTTTGCGCAACTCAATTCAAGCCCATCTGGTCCGGCCGGATGGGCGCATTGCCTGTTACAAGGACCGTCACGGGCGATTGTCCGGGCATGTTGATGCGCTGGGTACGGCCTTGTGCGTCCTGCATGATGCCGTGGACGCGGAAACCGCGGCACGGTCGGTCAAGCACTACCCGCGCACCGATATCGGCATTCCGCTGTTTGATCCGTTTTTTCCGCATGACAGCATGTACCACAATAATGCCAGTTGGCCGTTCGTTGACGCATTATTCCTGGCGGCCGCGGATAAGGTGGGGGAATCACAAGCCGCTTTCAATCTGGCGCTGTTGGCGAGGGTCGTGAAGGCGGACGGTTTCCATGAGCTGGTTGACATGCGCAATGGGGCCGTGGTCGGCAGCGGGCACCAGTTGTGGTCCGCCGCCGCCTTTGTCAGCGCCTGCCGGCGCGCCGGCTTGCAGATGACAACTAACTCAGTTATTTAATTGTGTGGTATGTGGACGCGTGACTGGAACATTGGAACAAAGCAGGTAACTAAGTGTTCATCGGCACAAATACTGCAACCTATCGGCAAATACGGCTCAGCCGGAGGCTTCGCCCTACCTTGGCGCTGATTCGGTAGGGCGAGGCGTCTCTGCCGAGCCGCAAAATACGTTAGTGAATTTATGAACCAGAGCACTAAGGAGATCAATGAGCGCAAAGAAGCAACCCAACATCATCGTCATGGTCAGTCATGACACGGGCCGGCACATCAGTCCCTACGGCATCAAAACCGTGCGGACGCCCAATGCTGAACGACTGGCTGCGGAAGGGGTGATGTTCACCAATTCATTTTGTACTTCGCCGGGCTGCTGTCCTTCCCGGGCCGGACTCTTCAGGCGCCGGGTGCGATGAAACCTATTTCGACGGCATCGGGTTCGATCTCTTGCATCGGGGTAAGGAATATGGCCGTGCCGGTCAATTGAACCGCAATCTGGCGGACATACTCGATGCACGCACCCAGCCGGATAAGCCGTTTTATCTGCAAATCGGCACCCATGAAACACATACGCCGTATGTCCATGACGGGGTTGAACCCTTCGACAAGGATGGCGTGACGATTCCGGAATCGCCCATGTTGTCCCGTGATGGGCCCGGGACGCACCGCCAATTTGCCGAATTGCAGGGTGCCGTCAACCGGCTGGATGAGGGTCTGGGACATGTCTTGCGTACCCTGGAAGAACGCGGATTGACGGACAATACTCTCTTGGTATTCACCACCGACCACGGTCTGCCAATGCCGCGTGAGAAGACGACCCTATACGATCGCGGTATCGGGGTCTTCCTGATGATGCGTTTTCCGGGCGTTTTCAATGTCGGCGGACGGTACGACCAGCTTGTCAGCAACGTTGATGTGCTGCCGACCCTGATCGAGGCCGCCGGCGGCACTCCGCCGCCGGAACTGGAAGGGCGCAGTTTTTACAAACTGCTCACCGGCGGCGACTATCAGCCGCGCGAGATGCTGTTTGCCGAAAAAACCTATCACACCTCGTATGATCCCCTGCGTTGCCTGCGAACCAAAAAATTCAAATATATCTTCAATTTCGAGTCGGTGCGGCCCGAAAACTACTGTCTGGATATATCGCGCAAGCCGGTGCTGGCGGAAAGCCTGGCGCTGCTGCCCAAGGGGCCCAATCGATTCGATGAATTGTATGACCTGGAAGCCGATCCCGGTGAAACCAGGAATCTGGCGGAGGAGCCGGAATACCGGGAGGTTCGTGAAAAATTAGCGGGCGACCTCATGCGCTGGATGATGGCGACGGATGATCCTTTGTTGCGGGGTCCGGTGGCCTCGCCGCGTTTTTTTGAGAAGCTGGAATGGTTGCAAAGTCAGGATAGTTGATCTGCCGGAAGTGAATTATGCTGAAGAGATTAAATTGAAAGGTCAATACATGCAAGACGAAAAATCATTGCGATTGGGGTTTGTCGGTGTCAGAAATATCGGTCTGAATCATCTGCGTAAGGCGCTGGATTTGCCGGGTGTGGCGGTTGCGGCGGTGGCGGACACCGATCCCCAACGTGTGGCCGCGGCGTTGGAGTTAGTGCCGGGCGGTAAGGCCCGGGGTTATGATTCCGCGGCGGCGCTCTTCGCAGCGCCGGATGTGGATGCCGTGGTGCTGGCGCTGCCGAACCATCTGCATGCGCCCCTGTCCATTGAAGCCATGCAAAAGGGCAAGGATGTGCTGGTGGAAAAACCCATGGCCGTCAATAGCGCCGAGGCGCGCGACATGATCCGGGTGCGTGATGAAACCGGTCAGCAATTGATGGTGGGTATGAACCAGCGCTTCAATGCCTACAATGTGGCGGCGCGCAAGATGATTGCCGCAGGGGTGATCGGTGAAGTCCAGCAATGCCGAACCCGCTGGCTGCGTGATCGCACCGGGTTGTGGGGCGGGGCGCGGGGCGCCTGGTGCCTGACGCCGGAAAAATCCGGCGGCGGCCCATTGATGGACCTGGGCATTCACAAACTGGACCAGGCGCTTTACCTGGCCGGTGTCTGGCCGACTGTCGAACAGATCGCGGGATTTGTGACCACTGGTATTGGCCGGCAGGAAGCGGCGGCGCATGGCGCGGTCTACGAGATCGAGGACTATGCCTGTGGCCTCGTGCGTTTTGAAGGCGGACTGGTGTTGACTGTTGAGGCCAGTTATTTCTGTAACCTGCCCGGGGAGGTTCAGGATACGACCATCCTCGGGACCGAAGGGGCGATGCTCCTGGCCAAGGGCAAGGGAACGCTGTTGAAACGGACCGCGGATGCATTGGAATCCGTGCCGCTGGAGCCGGACCCGGAGACGGCCACTTCCTGCGTGGAGCATTTCTGCCGGGTGCTGCAGGGCCGGGAGCCGTTGATTCCGACGCCAGAGGTGGGATTGCAGGGTCTGGAGATCGTTGAGGGGATTTACGCGGCGGCCAAAAAATAACTGCCAGGACGCCATGGCGGCAAATATAGCATAGTTCACTATCGTCTTGCCGGGACTGGAGTGCCGGAGTCATGCAATAACTAAATTCAGTGATTTAATGGTAAGGGAGGCCGGATGAACGACAGGGAGAACCGGTTGCGGGCGGCGCGCTTCGAAAAGCCGGAACGCATACCTTTGAATTTCGGGTTCAGCGCCGCATGTTACGGGCATTATCCTTCCGAAGCGCTTGATGAGCTTAAGGCCGGGCATAAACTGCTTTTTCCCGGTTTCCAAAAGCCGGCCGTTCCCCGTCCGCCTCCCGGTATTGAAGATTACCCGCTGCATCATCGCGTCGGCCGGCCTTATACCGACAGTTGGGGATGCGTCTGGGAAACCGCGCAAAACGGGATTACCGGGGCCGTGGTGCAACATGCCCTGGCGGATTGGGACGCCTTTGAGACCTATGTTGCGCCTTCGCCCGATGAGCATGATGGCTGGGGACCGATTGACTGGACAAATATACGCTCCAAACTCGCGCGGTGCCATCAATCCGGTCAGTTGGCGGCCGGGCGCCTGCGCCATGGGCATACCTTCCTGACCTTGACATATCTGCGTGGCTATGAAAATTTTATTTTCGATATGAGCGATGCTCATCCGAAGTTGCCGGAACTGATCGCTATGGTCGAGGATTTCAACCGCGGCCTGGTTGATCGGTATCTGGCGGCCGGCGTGGAATGGATGAATTATCCGGAAGACCTGGGGATGCAGCAGGGTCCCATGCTGAGCCCGGACCATTTCCGGAA
>JAIVGW010000371.1 GCA_020201415.1 Lentisphaerota bacterium | reverse complement strand
CAGCAGAACCACCAGTCCTTTCGGGGTTTCCAGCCAGAGCGCCTGGTCATCGTGTATCCCGTCAACTCTTCTGCCCCTTTCATCCAGGAAAAAAGCCCCGCCTGTATCTTCGAAGGAATTGACGCGCGTGATCGGGCCGGTAACGAAAACGCTTTCAGTCACCAATAGCGGCTGCCTGGTCCATATCTTGCGGCCGGAATGGTTCTGTACCGCGGCGCAGACATGCTCCGGCATGCCAATCTCATGGGCTGATTCCCCATTGATGCTGAAGCGCGGCTTCATGGCGTTGCGGTGCAGAAATAGCTTGGCATCGGGCGCCTGTTGCAGGGCGTAAGCCAGGCCGCCGGTGTGGTCATAATGGCCATGGCTCAGCACGATGGCGTCGGTCTGTTTCAGATTGAGATCAAGCACCCGGGAATTGTGGCGGAACGACCCTTCCCGGCCGGTGTCAAACAGGATGCGTGCGTTCGGCGTTTCGATCCAGTAGGCCAGACCATGTTCGGCGATCACATCCGGCCGGCGGGCGGTGTTTTCCGTTACAATAGTTATTCTGATGTTTTTCATTATCCGGTTTTCCTGCTCCACGCTGCCGGGTCGTTCAAGGTATCATGGCGGATTGGTTGGTGTTGTCCGCCAGTTTCAAGCGCGCCACCGGTGTTTCTCCGGCGCGGACCACCGTGCCCGGTGTTGTGAGTATTTCAACATCGTTGTGCGGAAAATACATGTCCAGGCGCGATCCGAATTTCATCATACCAATGCGATCGCCCATGGCAAGATCAACCGGGTGATCGTGGTCCGGCCAATAGACTACGCGCCGGCAGACCGGGCCGACGATCTGGGTGATCAGGCAGCGTGTGCGGTCGTTTTCTATCAGGATTTTGTTGTGCTGATTGACATCGGAAGCCTTCTCCTGGAAGGTAAACAGGCGGCGTCCGGGAAAATATCCCAGAAAAGTCGATTTGCCGCTGATGGGGGCGCGGTTGACGTGTACGTCGAACAGGCTTAAGAAAATACTGATGCGCACACAGTCGGTCTTGAGATAATGCGGCTCATGCACATTGGTGATGGCGGCCACGCGGCCGTCCGCGGCGGCTACGACGAGCGTGGGGTCGGTGGGCGGGGTGCGTTCCGGGTCACGGAAAAAGTACAGGAAATAGGCAATCAGGATCAGCGCCGGCAGCCCGCATCCGGCCAGCAGTGTCCGGGTCCGCGCTTTTTTCCAGCGCAGCGCCAATGCCAGCAGGCCGAAAATTGCGATGGTTGCCAGGATGAACGGCCATACTTCAGGTCGAATGCTCATTTGAGTTTCCTTGTAATTATGCCTGATCAGGTTAAAAAGTCAGTACTTTATCGGATGCCGCCACCCAGGCCGCCAATTCCGCCATGGTGGATTTTTCCGCGCCCGCAAAATAGGGATGATTCTTGTGGATGCCGCAGCGGGCCATACAGGTGCCGCAGACCTTGACGGCCACGTCTTCAGCTATCAGATTCTTGAGCATGGATGAGAGATCCTGGTCATAGTTGTCCGGCGGTTTGCAGATATCGCGGGCCAGGTCCACGGAATCATTCATCAGGAAGATCCGCACGGTCTGTCCGTCCTTGTTCAGTTGCCCGGCCAGGCGCAAGCCGTTCCATGTCACATCCGTATTGTCGTAGGGTTCGCGGTTGAAAATAATCAAGATCGTCATTGCGGGCGCCTTCTTTTGGTTGGGCGTTGAGCGGGTTGGGGATAAAGCCAATCGCCGTCATGGAATTGGGCGTGATGTTTCCTTTCATAATTAATCCATTCCTGCTGGCGGTGCAGTAAAGCGGCCACCTGCCGACCAACTGTACGCATCACCAATTCGTCAACGGCCAGTAATGGATGTTTAGGCGTGCGGTCGCCATTTAACAGTTGGTATGCTTCATTAATCATTTTGAATTTTATCTCATCGCCCCCGGCGGCATCGGGATGGTGGCGTTTAGCCAGCCGGCGAAAGGCGCGGTTGATTTCGTCCGGTGTGCGTCCCAGGGTCATCAGCACCAGTTGCGCGCGTTCACGGAGTGTGACGCCCCGGATGTGGTCGGTGTTGTCGATGGTGGGGGTTATATTTTGCATGGCGTTACCCTTTCCTGGGTGGGACACACCGGGCAGGCGTTGCCGGCTTTGAGGACCAGCACGATGTCAGAGCTGGCGGCACATCTTTCAAATGCCCTGGCAACGGCGGCAAAGACTTGTCCGACTTCGCCGCTGAGCGATGTGCTCATGGCGCCGGTTTTGGGGTGCAGACCGGCGCCCTGCAGTGTTTCCGTAAAATTGGCGATGTTTCCGCTCAGATGTTGTGTGCGCAAGGGATAGAGGCTGAGTTCCGCTTGGATTTTCATGGTTTGTCCACCTTGGCCACCAGCATGGCGCCGTTTGCGTGGGCCCGGGCGCCGGATGGCGCGGTCCGGCCGGATTGATTTTCCTGCGTCACGCGAATCACCGCATCGCCGCAGGTCGCCAGTAATGACCGCAGGCTTTCCTGGTCGAATAGTCGGGCCTTGGCAAAGGGCCCCTTGACGGCGGCCCGGCGTTTGCGGTTAAGCGCTGCCAGTCGGTTCAACGTGCCGACCAGCAGTCTGCCGCCCGGCTTGAGGCAGCGCCACATTTCCGCGCAGGCCCGGGTGGCATCGGTCGTGAATTCCAGGGCGGTGATGATACAGGCCACGTCGAATGTTCCGTCGGGAAAGGGGAGGTTCAGCAAGTTGGCAGTGATAAAACGGCAATGCGGCGCGTGGCGCGCGCGCGCCATAGCGATCATGGCCGGGGACAGATCCACCCCGGTAACGTCAAAACCGCGTTGCGCGAAAAACATGCTCCAGTGGCCGGTACCGCAGCCGGCATC
>JAIVGW010000370.1 GCA_020201415.1 Lentisphaerota bacterium | reverse complement strand
GGTCGAGAAGGCCCGGGGTCAGGCTGCCCTGGCTACCGCCGCCCTGGCCGCGGCGCGGGTTGATCTGGAGCGTTGTACCATTGTTTCGCCGGTTACAGGCTACACCGGCCGCCGCCAGGTGGATGCAGGTAATGTAGTGGCTCCCGGTGGTCAGACTCTGCTCAACATACGGGACACGGATAAGCTTTATCTGGATTTCACTCTCAGTGAGTCGAACCTGCCGGAGCTGCGGCAGGCGCTGGCGGCGGGGAAGGTCGAAGTGCTGCTTTTTGCCGAGGCGGCCCAGGGACTGAGCGGCTTGCACCAGGGTGATCTCAAGCTCATGGAAAATACCGTGGATACCGACAGCGGCACGGTAATGCTGCGGGCCTTGGTGGATAATTCCGCGGGACAGCTTTGGCCTGGACAGTTTGTCTATGTTTACCCGATTCTGCGCACCATATCTCAGGCGGTCATTGTTCCTTTGTCGGCCGTGGCCCAGGGCAAGGCCGGACCATACGCTTACGTGGTGAAGGACGGCAAGGCCGAGCTGCGGGCTCTGGAACAGGGGCCGGTGGTGGCCGATGCCGTGGTGATAACCAGCGGGGTGGCCGCGGATGAAGACGTGGTGACCACCGGTCAACTGGGGGTCTGGCCCGGCGCCGCGCTGCAGATCAAAACCGAACCCGACGACGCCGTCAAGGGGCTGATTGAACGAAGGATGGCTGATCCGGACGTGAAAAAACTGATTCACGTCTTGACGGCGCGCGGCGAGACCCCTGATCAGATTGGTCTGATTCTGGGGATTCCCGCCGACCGGGTACAGTCCGCGTGTGAGACACAAGGGCAGACGCCATGAATATTTCCGAGATTTTTGTAAGAAAGCCAATCACCACGGTCCTGATGACAGTGGTGCTGGCGGTCATGGGGGTGGCCGCTTATCTGCGCCTGCCGGTCAGCAGTCTGCCCAACGTGGATTCGCCGGTCATGACCGTCAGCGCGTCTTATCCCGGCGCCAGTCCCCAGACCATGGCTTCCGCCGTGGCCGGTCCGCTGGAAAATGAATTGATGAGCATCAACGGGTTGCAATCGATCATATCCGATAATACCCCGGGCGCCACCAAGATCACCCTGACGTTTGATCTTGGCAAGAATATTGACTTGATTGCCCCCGATGTACAGCGTGCGATCAATGCGGCGCAGGCCACGCTGCCCGCCGATTTGCCCAGTCCGCCCACCTACGACAAAAACAATCCTTCGGACCAGCCGATCATGTACGTCATGGTCACCTCCGACACTCTGACTCCCGGCCAGGTGTATGATTATGCCTATCGTTACATCAGCAAGCGTCTGAGCACGATCGAAGGGGTATCCAAAGTGCGGCTGGAGGCCTCGGAGTATGAAGACCTGGTGGTGGCCTGGCGCGGTCAGGGGCCGATCTACCTGCGGGATGTGGCCCAGTGTCTGGAAAGCGTGGGAAACGACAAGATCGCCGTGCGTTACGGTATGATCAAGCGGGATGCCGTCTGGGACGGCGGCACCTGTCTGCCGATTTCCAGGGCGGCGGGAGGCAATACGGTTGCCGTGGCCGCTACCATCCGCGCAACACTTGACCAATTGCGTGAAGAGATTCCCGGATCGGTCAATATCGATATCATGTATGACCTTTCCCTGCCGATCATCGAGTCCATCAACGATGTGCAGACCACTATCGTCCTGGCGGTGGTGCTGGTGGTGCTGATCATCTTCCTGTTTCTGGGACGTCTGCGCGAAACCCTTGTTCCATCGGCTGTCCTGCCCATAGCCTTGTTGGGCACTTTTATCGTGATGGGGGTGGTCGGATTCAGCCTGGATAATCTGTCGCTGATGGCGCTGGTGCTCTCGGTCGGGTTCCTGGTGGATGATGCCATCGTGGTGCTGGAGAATACCATCCGGCACGTGGAGGAAGGCCGCAAGCCGGTGCCGGCGGCGATCGTCAGTATGCGCGAACTGACTTTCACCGTGGTATCCACCAGCGTGGCCCTGATAATCGTTTTCGTGCCGCTGGTCTTCATGGCCGGCGTGGTGGGGCGAAACTTCAAGGAATTTGCCCTGACCGTGATCATTGCGATTGTTTGCTCCACGATTCTGGCGATGACCCTGACGCCCATGATGTGCTCGCGGATTCTCAAACCTACCGGTGGACATGAGAATCGCATTCAACGGATAGTTTCCGCCGTCATCGGCAGCGTGACTCGCCGTTATGGCGTTTGGTTGACATTTATTCTGCGCCGCAAATGGATCTCGGCCCTGCTGTGGATTGCCTGCATTGCCGGAACCATCGTGATTTTTCAACGCTTGCCCAAGGATTTTATTCCGCCCGGCGACAGCGGCGGCGCCTTCGGGGTGATGATGATGCCCATGGGCTCTTCGGCGGAGGAGATGCTGGATTTTCAACGCAAGGTCGAACAGGTCGTCATGAGCAACACCAATGTGCGCAACGTGTTGACCGTGGCCAATCCCAATCCCGGCGCCGACAAGAGCACCGGCTATATCGTTACCGTGCTGACGGATGAGGCGCGACCGCCCATTGACGAGGTCATGGCCGAACTGAGCAGGCAACTGTCCGGCATCACGGACGGCATGGTTTTCATGGAGCCCATCGCCCTGATGAAATTGAGTGCCGGCGGCGAGTCCAAGGCCATGGGCAGTACCTATTCCTATGCCATGCGCGGCAACGATCGTGATCAACTTTACCAGGTTGCCGAGCAACTTCATCAGAAAATGCAGACTCTGCCGGGTTTCTATGGCCTTCAGACCAGCGTTAAGCTGAACATGCCGCAGCTGGTGGTCAGGATTAATCACGAGCGGGCGGCTTTGTACGGCATCACCACCCAGCAGATTCTGGCCAATCTGATGGATGCCTATTCCGGCGGGCGGGCCCTGACTTTTTACACCGACAGCGACACCTACGACGTCATTCCGGAAGTGCTGCCGGCGCGCGCGCGCCAACCGGAGGACCTGGGCCGCTTGCGCGTAAAGTCGCCGCTGACCGGCGAGGCCGTGCCGCTCGCCGCGCTGGCCTGGTGGGAGGAGACGGTAGGGCCTCAGAACGTGCCCCACAGCCAGCAGCTTGATTCCGCCACACTGTCGTTCAACCTGCGTCCGGGCGTCGCCCTGGGCGAAGCCACCGCCGCCCTGGAATCCGCCGCGCAGGCCATCCTGCCGCCGACTATCAGCGGACAATTGCAGGGTGAAGCCCAGGAGTTTCAGGAAGCCATCAAGAGCCTGGTGTTGTTGATGATGGTTTCGGTGTTTCTCATGTACGTAGTGCTGGGAATTCTTTATGAGAGCTACATCCATCCCTTTACCGTGCTGACAACATTGCCGGTGGCTGCTTTCGGCGGTGTGGCCACTCTCTGGTTGTTCAATCAGACCTGCAATCTGTATGCCTACATCGGTTTGTTCATGCTGTTGGGCATTATTGCCAAAAACGGCATCATGATGGTGGATTTCGCCAAACAATACCTGGAAGAGCATCCCGGCGCCACCGGGTTCGACGCGATTCACAATGCCTGCCTGATCCGTTTCCGTCCGATTCTGATGACCGGGTTGTCCACGATCATGGGCGCGATGCCCATAGCGCTGGGCATGGGCGCGGATGGCGCATCACGCATTCCGCTGGGATTGATCATTGTGGGTGGGATGGTCTTCGCCCAAGTGGTTACGCTGTTCGTGACACCCGGGATCTTCCTTTACATGGAGTGGCTGCAGGAGCGCCTGACCGATTCCACGCGCGATACGGTCCTTGGGTTGCGTGATGAAGTCTGATGACCGATCCCGAAAAAATATCCACGGTTCATTGACGGAAGGCGGAGTTTTTTCAACGATTAGCAGGTTGGCGGCGCCGATGCTGGTCAGCGCGCTGCTGCATAACCTGCAAAGCCTGATTGATCTTTTCTGGGTGGGGCGGCTGGGGCATACAGCCATCGCCGGAGTGGCGATGGGCGGCACGGTGATCACCATCCTGTTTCCAGGAATCATGGGTTTGTCCACCGGCGCCGTGGCCGTGGTGGCGCGCGCGGTTGGTGCCGGTCGGCCCGCGGCCGCGGCGGCGGCCGCCGCCCAATCCATCGGTATGGCTTTCTGGCTGGGGTTTCGGTGTTTGTGTTGTTCGTGGCCAACGCCGCGCTGCAGGGCGCCGGCAACACCCGGACGCCGATGTTGATCATGGCGGCAGCCAATATCCTGAATATCGCACTGGACCCCCTGTTGATTTTCGGCTGGGGGCCCCTGCCGCCGCTGGGCGTGGCCGGCGCCGCCGTGGCCACGGTTACGGCCCAGAGCCTGGCGGCCGCCATGGCGTTACATGTCCTGTGCCGGGAAGGCGCCGAGCTGCACATACGGCGTGAAAGTTGGCGTCCGGATTGGCCGCTTATACGGCGCATTGTGCGGATCGGCATTCCCGGATCCGGCCAGATGTTAAGCCGCAGCCTGATGGGGGCAGTGATTATGCGCATCGTGGCCGCCAGTGGGACTGCCGCCGTGGCCGCCTATGGCGCCGGTATGCGCTTTCACATGATCATTCTGATGCCGGCCTTTGCGCTGGGCGGGGCCGCGGCCACCCTGGTAGGACAGAACCTGGGGGCGGGCAAGCCGGACCGCGCGCGGCGTTGCGCCTGGCTGGCGGCGGCCATTGATGTGGTGTTCATGGTGCTGTCGGCGGTGGTGATGATGTTTTTCGCGCCGGACATAATGCGTTTTTTCAACAGCGAACCGGATGTCGTGCGGATCGGGGCGGAATATCTGCGGGTGGTTTCGCCGTTTTATGTTTTTGCCGCCGTGGGTATTGTCATCAGCCGCGCCACCCAGGGGGCCGGCGACACGCTGGTGCCCATGTTCATCACCATCTTGAGCTTGTGGGGGCTGCAAGTTCCGTTGGCATTGTGGTTGACCAGAGTATGGCAGCCGCCCACGCTTGGTATCTGGACGGCCATGGCGATTGCCTTCATTGTGCAGGGGTTGCTGGCGGCATTGTGGTTTGAAACCGGCCGTTGGCGCCGTATCCGGATCTAACCGCCATCAGGTCGCGTCGTTGGTGGCCCTGCCAGCCAGACATTCTGGTAGGGCTGTAGTGTCAGGTGGGGCGTGATGGTCGTCGGTTTGCCGGAAATAAAGTCGTGACTGTGCGCGCCGGTCAGGCCGGCCTCCGCCAGCGCCTCTATTTTCCAGGCGCCCGGCAGCTCCTGCAGCGGTCGCACTCCGATCCCGTCATGTGAGGCCAGGAAATTGAGAAAAGTGCATACGGGCGGAGCCGCCAGCTGGGCGGCCCAGGCATTCAGGGGGCGGGCATCGCCCTGCAACAGGCAGTAGAGCATCAAAGGCGGCAGGGTGAATTGGTAAATCATCTGTGCTTCGTCGCCGGCTTCATGGGGAACTATTAGCTTGCAGCGCGGATTATCCAGCATCTTGATCAGGGTGACGGCATGTTCGATGCCCTTGCGCGGTACGATGCGGGTGGGCTGGAGGATCAGCAGGTCATCGGGCTGCAGCCCCATTTCCTGGCGCAAGTCCGCGGTGTAGGCGTCCCGGGTCGGTGGCGGCGCGGCGAAGTCCAGTACATTGGGGATCAGCAGCGAGGATACGATACGGCCTTGCGCCTGGCCAACTCTTCCTGAGCGGCATAGTTGATGACGACATGCTGCATGTAGGGGTCGCGCGGCGGGAAACACATGTCCAGATAGTCCGGCGCGGCGTTGATGGAGAAGTGCGCGCGTTCCCAGTAAAAGTCGTGGTGGTGGGCGATGGCCGGCAGGTTGATTTCCGCCAGCAGTTCGGTCAGTGCCAGCCCCAGCGGGATGTGCATGGAAACGCCGTCGGTGCCGGCAAAACGCGTGGAAATAAAACCAAGATTTTCCGGCATGCGTCAAACTCCGTGACCGCATTGGTCGTCTGCGGGAATGCACAGCGGACGGCGCGTATCGCC
>JAIVGW010000369.1 GCA_020201415.1 Lentisphaerota bacterium | reverse complement strand
CGATCTGGACCGGTTGTTGTACCGGGCGCGGCATGAGTGGGGCATGACCTATGCGATCTTCACCTGCAAGCATCACGAAGGCTTTTGCCTGTTCGATTCCAAGTTGACGGATTTCACCTCCACGCGTACCCGTTGCGGCCGCGACCTGACGGCGGAATTCGTGGCCGGCTGCCGGAAGCACGGCCTGCGCATCGGCTTGTATCATTCGCTGAACGACTGGATGTGCCGGCCGGGCGCTGTGGAGGCGCTGGAGCGTCCGGAGGAATGTTACCAGCCGTTTATTGATTATGTACATGGGCAAATTCGCGAAGTACTGACTAATTACGGCGCGATAGACGTGCTCTGGTATGACGGCTGGTGGCCGTTTGACGGCGCCGGATGGCAGGCTGAAAAGCTCAATGCCATGGCGCGGCAATTGCAGCCGGATATCCTGTTGAACGGCCGTTGCGGGCTGCCGGGCGATTTTGATACGCCCGAAGGGCATGTGACGCCCAGTCCGGCCGGCCGGTTATGGGAAGCCTACTTGAACCTGAACGACAGCGGCGGCTATCATCGCGGCGATCATAACTGGAAAACGCCCGCGCAGATCGCGGAAGTCCTGCGGCAGTGTGCGGCCGGTCAGGGCAATCTGATGTTGAATCTTGCGCCCAAAGGCGATGGCGCCATTCCCGAGCCCTGGGAGCGATGCGTCGCAACCGTCGGCGACTGGCTCAAGCGCAATCACGAGGCGGTTTTTACCGCGCGGCGGTTTCTGACGAATCTGCATCATCGCGAAGGAGCGCCGGGCGACTTCACCCAGCATGGACGGTTCTCGGCGTCGCAAGATGCCTTTTACTGGCATATCAGCAAATGGCCCGGCAACCCGCTGCGGCTCTATGGAGTAGAGTGTGACGTGCTGGATGTATCGGTTCTGGATAGCGGCCTGCCGCTGGATTTCAACCAGGACGGTCGGCTGGTTACGGTCGACGGATTGCCCGATAATCCTGATACTACAATGCCGGTAGTGTTGCGTTTCCGTGTCCGGGGCGCACCCCTCCAGTTAAAATAGTTGGTTTTATTGATATTTGGAGGGTTGCGCGTCGTCGCAACCTATTTTGCATAGACTTTTGAAACCAGAGCAGGGGGTGGCATATGGAAGCGATTGCGCAACGGGCCTTGGCGCAGGGCGAGGGGATTTTAAGGCTGGCCCCCACTTGGGTTCCGCGTTCGTTTTGCGTTCCGGGGCGCAGGATCAAGTTGCATCCGGACGATTATTACGCGCTGGGCGGAGCCCGTGGCGGAATTGATGAACGTTGGCTCGCATCGACGACTCCGGCAAATAACGGTCCGCTGACCGGACCGAATGAAGGGTTGAGCGAAGTGGTGGTGGGCGATGGCGCGTCAACGCAACGCGTGTTGCTGCGCGATGCCGTTGCCGCGCTAAAAGGGGATCTGATCGGTGAGCGTCTTTGGCAGGCGTACGGCGCCTGGCCGATGTATTCGAAATTTTTCGACAATCAGGGACCGCTGCCGCATCATATTCACCACGACGACCATTTTGCCGGTTTGACCGGTCAATTCGGCAAACCGGAAGCCTATTACTTCCCGGCGCAACTCAACAATCATGGCGGCGACTTCCCGTACACGTTCTTCGGCCTGGAACCCGGCACGACACGCGACCAGGTGCGGCGCGCACTGCTGGATTTTAACAAGGGCGACAACAGGATCACCAGTCTTTCCCGCGCCTATCGCCTGGATGCCGGCACGGGGTGGGATGTGCCGCCGGGCCTGCTGCATGCGCCCGGCAGTTTGTGCACCTACGAGCCGCAGAAGGCTTCGGACGTTTTTGCCATGTATCAATCACTGGCGGGCACCACCGTGGTGCCCGAGGACTTGCTCTGGAAGGATACGCCCCCGGACAAACACGGCGACGTGGAACATTTGCTTGACGTGATAGATTGGGATTTAAACTTGGATCCGCATTTCGTCGAACACCGCTTCATGCGGCCCAGGCCCGCGCGCCCGCCGGCGGAGATGCGCGCAGCGGGCTATGTCGAGCATTGGGTTTGCTATAAATCGGATGCCTTCAGCGCCAAGGAATTAACCGTGCTGCCGGGGCGCAGCGTAATCATCCGCGACGAAGCCGCCTATGGGTTGATCGCGATGCAGGGTCATGGGACGCTGGGGCGCTGGCAGATTGAAACGCCGGCGCTTATCCGATACGGCCAACTGACGCATGACGAGTTTTTTGTCAGCGAAACCGTCGCGCGCGCGGGTGTACATATCGAAAATTTATCGGTCACCGATCCGCTGGTCATGTTGAAACATTTTGGTCCACAAAATCCATCTTGGGTTTGTTTAAAATAAATATGTTGGGGTGATGTCATGAATACTGCCGGCACAAAGACGGTTTTGGGGTTTACCAGAAGCACGGTTTACACGGCAATCATTGTCTGTATCGGCATCGGCGTTGTTTTCCACACCTGGGCGCAAGGTGATGCATTGCTTGTGAAGGACGGCCAACCGCGGGCATCCATCGTGATAGCCGACAACCCGCCGCGCCTGGTCGACCTGGCGGCGCGCGAGTTGCAAACCTATCTTCAAAAGATATCGGGCGCGGAATTAACCATCGGCACAGCCCCTGATCCGGATTGTCCGGTGACAATTTATGTCGGGCGCAGCGCCTTCACCGATGCGCAGGGCATTACCGACGAGGGGCTGGCCCACGGCGCTTATCGCATGGTTTCCGGCGACAACTGGCTGGTGCTGCTGGGGCGTGACGCCGACTTCGAGCCCAAAGAGCCCTGGCCGCGCAGCCATACGCAATATCCCGAGACCCAGGCGGCCTGGGAGGAGCTCTATGGCGGCCCTTGCGCCAATCCGATGAATTGGTATGGTGGTCCGTCCTCGAGTTTTAATAAGTCCGCGGGCGTCTGGAAGCAGGATCAGAGCGGTTCATTACAGGCGGTGTACGCGTTGCTGCGCGATCTGGGCGTACGCTGGTATATGCCGGGCGAGTTGGGTGAAATTGTGTCTTCCCAGGCAACAATTGTTATGCCTGAGATCAATCGCACGGTAAAACCGGATTTCGCGATCCGCAACCTTTATTGGTATAACCGGTTTCACGCTGCGCTGCGGGATGACGTGCTGTGGTGGCTGCGCCTGGGGCTGAACGACGGATCGAGCTTGCTGGGGGCGAGCATGCCGGTCCACGGGATGCGCCTGATTCAAAGCAATGCAACCATGAAGGAAACGCATCCGGAGTATTATGCCTTGTTCAAAGGCCGGCGCGAAACGGAATACCGCGGCTCCGGACATGCGTGTTTTTCGTCCGAGGGCCTGATACAGGAGACCGTCAAGTACCTGCGCGCGGTGTTTGATCATTATGACGAGCCGGCCATGGACCTCTGGCCGCAGGATGCCTACCATGCCTGCGGGTGTGAATTATGCGAGGGCAAGTCACCGTCCGACCTGGTGTTCGGATTCGTGGACCGCGTGGCGCGCGAAATCCGCAAGACGCATCCCGACCGGCTGATTACCTGCGGCGCGTATGCTGAATATGCAAAGCCGCCGGAAAGTATTGAATCCTTTTCCCCGAATGTGGCGGTTTACTTGTCGAATCGCGGGCGTCCGGTATTCGACATGCCGGCGCGCTGGCAGGCTTACTGGGAGCAGCTGGAGGTGTGGCGCGCGAAGCTGGCGCCGGGCCGGATCATCCGCGGCGAGAATAACCTGTATGATCTCGGGCTGGTGATCCATCCGCGCGCTTATGCGCGCGACTTGCGCGCGCTAAAGGGGATTTCCCTGGGTGACATATGTGAGGTGCCGCGCGGGCGTTCGCCGGAAACGCAGTGGCATAATCCGGGCGTCAACCATTTGAATTATTATGTGCAGTCCCGCCTGCTGTGGGATGCGGATCAGGAC
>JAIVGW010000368.1 GCA_020201415.1 Lentisphaerota bacterium | reverse complement strand
GCGTCGCCCAACGATAGCGGTGCGCGCGGGCATTGCGTTTGCGAGAACTGTCGCGCCTGGGATCATCCGGATGCCGAGACGTTGATCTTTACCTGGCAGGGTTTAAGCCAGGAATATGTGGCGATTTCCGACCGGCAGGTCAAGTTTGCGAATATCGTGGCGCGCAAGCTTAGGGAGAAATATCCCGACAAGGACTATTACGTTTCACTGATGGCGTACGGCAACTGGCGGCCGGCGCCGGTGGCGGAAAAGCCGGACGACAATGTCATCATCGTCAATGTCGCCAATTATTTCTGGAATGTGGACACACCGACTGCCCGCGGCGCCAATAATCCGGCGGCGCAACAATATGCCGATTGGGGCAAAATGGCCAACCGTCAGGTGTGGCGTCCGAATACCGGCGACCCGGCCGGATGGCAGAAGGGCCTTCCTGATGTGCCGTTTGGCCGGCGCGCGGAAGCTTTTCAATTTGCCGCCACGAACAATTGCGTGGGCATCTTCGTTGACATGGTCTGGAATCACTGGGCCACGCAGGGGCCGATCTACTACCTGATGGCGCAACTGGCCTGGAACCCCTACGCTGACTGGCAGGCGATCATGGACGACTATTACCGGCGCGCGTTCGGTCCGGCCGCCGCCGAACTGAAGGATTATTGGGAACTGATGGAAGAAGCGCGCGACCGCAAGGTGGACGAATACCCAGGTGAAGGCACCGGCTATGCCGAGGTGTACGACCAGGCCTTCTTCGACAAGGTCTATGGGCTGCTGGACCGCGCGGCGCAAAAGACGGCGGATGCGCCGGCCAAGTATGCCGCGCGCGTGGCCTTTGTGCGCGTGGGATTGGATTACACCAAGATAATGGCCGATCTGCGTCAGTATATGACGCGGGTAATTGACAGCAAGGGACGCGATAAAGAGGCCGATCAGGCCGCGCGCGCGCAATGGGACCAGATTGAGGCGTTGAAGGAGGCGCATCCCGCGGCGCTGAATTGGCGGATCATTGTTCCCGGTTCGCGCAGTATGCGGCGCGGCGGTGGGATGCACCCGGATTATGTGGGACGGCGGTAGTCTGCATTATTACAAACAGTAAACAAACATTTTGCGAATAAGGAACTAAGGAACGAAGGAAACTACATGGTGCGATGGCTTATATTTACATTGTTGTCAGGTTGCGTGTTGTCAGGCGTCGGACAGGCGCAGAGCGCCGCCAAGCCGTCCGGAGCGCCGGTGGTTGAATTGGACGGCGTCGGTATGCGCTTTTTATCAATTGTGAACGATGGTCAATTGATTTGGGACTTGTCGCGTATTCCCGACCGGGAAAACACCAACCTGGAATTCCCTTACATAATTCGTTTCAAGGACAGTTGGTATTGCGCATTCCGGGAGGGTGATCGGCATGGCAACGATCCGTCCGGCCGTGCCCGGGTGATCACCTCCTCCGATGGCGAGACATGGGAAACGGCGGTGTTGTTGGAATGGCAGGGAGGCGACATACGGGATCCGCGCCTGTCAGTCACGCCGGACGGGCAATTAATGATTAATTCGTCGGTTTATTTCATCGGCGAGCCGAAACCTGATCCGGCGCCCTGGGAGCAGCCGGGCAAGCGCCAGTCCGTGACCTGGCTGTCGGAGGACGGGGTGACCTGGAGCGAGGCCTATGCCTGTCCGACCGGATTCGACACCTGGCGCTGGGACGTGGTCTGGCAAGACGGTGTAGGTTACAGTGCCGGCTATGCCGGCAAAGATGTACAGGGCACATTATATCACACAACCGATGGCCGGACCTGGGAGCCCCTGGTGGAAAATTTCTTTCCTGATGGCCGGGGCACGGAGGCGGCGCTGGGTTTTGGGGCTGATGGCACGGCCTGCTGTCTGTTACGTCCGCGGGGTGCCGGTTACGGCATGTTTGGTGCGGCCCGACCACCGTATCTGGAATGGCAATGGCAGTCCATGCAGATCGATGCGGCGAATAACGGGGAAGTGGAGACGGGTGAGGCGTTTGGCCGGCGCACCGACAGTATTGTTGGCGGACAGAAACTCCTGCTGTTGGAAGATGGGCGAATGATCGCCATAACCGCCAAAGGCGGTGTGGACCTTTTTTGGGTTGAACCGCACAAGGCTTTGTTTACCAGGTTTGCGCGCCTGAGTGACTCAACTACCTATCCGGGCCTGGTGGAACATAATGGTGAATTATGGCTGACTAATTCGCAAAGGATGGAGCAGGGACGCGGTATCAAGAGCGGCATATACCTTTTGCGTCTCAAGGTCCCACCCCGGGAAACACTGACCAGCCTGAGGGAGACGGCTGCCAAGTCACTGGCAGTCGGCATTGACGGCTTTGGCCAACGTTATCAGGCTGAATTGCGTGAGGCGCTTGAAACAACGCCGGCCGGGACAGAGTCGGAGCGCGCGGATACTGAGCGGCAGTGGTCGGTCCGAGCCAGATTGCGCAAAGCCATCGGGGATTTGCAGGAAGCGCTAGCGCTGCGTCAAAAGCTTGAACAGGCCATTGCCGCGGCTGAATCATGCGGGCGGGAGTCGTTGGCCGGTTTCGGGCAAAATTATCAGGAGCAAGTTCAGAAACAAATTCCTTCCTTACGTGCCGTTCTGGCGGAAAATCAGGCGGGAATCTCCGACGCCCAGGCCGCTCTGGCAGCTTTTGATGACGCCAGGGCCGGTTGGGAACAGTCCCGCCGGATGCGTGCGCGCGCGGAGTCGGCCCTTGAGCGTATCGCGCCGTTATTGCATCGATGGTGATGTGCCGGTGGCGGTCGTGGAAATGCCCGCTGTGCCAGGTTCCATGGTCGTGGCGGATGATGCCGACTGGCGCAACGGTCTGCTGGTGGGCCTTGCCGTGGATAACCATGCTTTAATCCCGGCCCCAGCTCCCTTTTTGGTTTTCGGCGAGAAGTCCCGGACCAGCGTCAAGCTGGGCAATCCACCGGCCGTGTCTGGTTTGAAAGATACCTTTACCGTCATGGCCTGGGGGCTGCCCGCCAATGCCGAGGCATACCGCACGCTGATCGACAAGGGTGGGCGGGATGCCGGATTTTCCATTCGACATGGCCGTACCCAGGGCAGTGCCAATCAGGTTTCCGTCCGGATTTACCTGGAAAACGAGCCGCATCCGCATGAGCCGTACCAGGTTCGATTAAAGCCGCCCAACCCGGTTGAGTTCAACGATCGCTGGCATCATTATGCCTGCACGTATGATGGCCAACACCTGATCCTGCATGTTGATGGCCAAGCCGTGGACACCTTATCCAAAGAGAGCAAACTGGACCTCACGGAAGGCGATCTGTGTATCGGCGCATTTGCAGGTGGTGGCGAGCCCTGGCAGGGCTTGATCCGCGATGTCGCCATCTGGTCGGAAGCGTTGACGCCGGAGCAAGTTGCCCGCCAGGCACAGCGCAAGTTGCGCGGTGACGAGCCGGGCCTGGTCGGGTACTGGCCGCTGAATGACGGGGCGGGGGATGTGGCCCTTGACCATTCAGCTCAAGCCAATCACGGTCAAATTACCGGTGGTGCATGGCGGGAACTGCCGATGCGACATGGATATCGACTTTCACATCCGATGCGCTGCTCGCCGGCCGGCCTGGCATCATGCACCATCTCCTGGGATGCGCAGTTGCCGGATGATCCGGACAAAGCCGATGTTGTCATATCGTATGGATGGACCGATAGTCCGGATACCTTGCCGCTGGTGTGGCATCCGGCGGCGCAGGGGGGCGATCTGCTTAAACGCGAGGGAGATGGCGCGCAATACCTCTGGCTTAAACAGGAATTGTTGACGCATGATCCGGCAGCGCCGCCGCGGCTGCGCCGGATGAAGATAGAATTGTTCACAGCTTCCGCCCCCGCGAGAATGGGTCTGAGGCAGGAGCTGTGCACAACTTAAACGACCTGCTTATGCGGTTACTCCCTGCTTTTTACGGACTGTAAGCCTGGGGGGAATGATAATAGCGGCCATTTTCGAGTCCGCAGTATTCGTTGCAAATCCGGTTGTGCAATATCTCCTTGCATCATCCTGGCCAAGCTGGTTCAATGGACAAAAATTATTGGTGGCATATATAGTGCTATGATTATTGAGGCTCTTGCAAAAATCCGCGGTAGGGCCGTCTCTCCGAGCCGTCCGCTTTAAGAGGGTAGGGCCGTCTCTCCGAGCCGTCCGCTTGCAGCAGGTAGGGACGGCTCTCCGAGCCGTCCGCTTGCAGCAGGTAGGGACGGCTCTCCGAGC
>JAIVGW010000367.1 GCA_020201415.1 Lentisphaerota bacterium | reverse complement strand
GCGCTGATTCGGGTCGTGGACGGGGAGGGCAGGGAAGTGCCCGCCCAGATCGACGTGGCTGCCACCTGGCGCGACGGCAGTATCCGCTGGGCACTGGCAGGCTTGACCGCCAGCCCGCAGGGCACATACCGGGTGGAATACGGCCCCGATGTCAGCCGCGCCACACCCGCGCGTCCGCTGACGGTAAAGCAGACCGCTAATGGCGCGATTGTCGTCGATACCGGCGCGGCTGTCTATGAATTCCTGTCCGACCGGCTGTTGCCGGAGACCGCCCGCATGGGTGACACGGACATTCTCGCCGGGTCCGGCGCCGGCGCGTACCTGATCGACAACCAGGGTCGCCTGGCGCGGGTGGCAGGGGAGCTGGCCGGGATTGAGACGGAGATCCTGAAGCAGGGCCCGCTGCGCGCGGTAATCCGGCGCGAGGGCTGGTATGTGACCGATGATGGCGCGCGCGTGGCGCGGGCCAAGGTCTGGTTTTATTTCTCGGCGGGCACGCCATATTTGAAGGTGACCCATTCCCTGATTTTTACCGAGGACACCAACGAGTTGTGGGTGCGGGATTACGGATTGGAATTCCGGACACCGGATAAGCCTAAAAATTTGACGTTCGCCCTGCATGAACCGGCTCCGGTCGATGCATTGGGAGTCCGAGGCGGTTCGGCATATATGGAAACGGTAAGCCTGGACGAAGTGCAAAACTTTGCAATTTTATTCTCTGGTCCCTATGCCGGCCGGCAACGGCATTTGACCCTGCCTTTCGAGGGCGATGAGATTTATATGTTGCAGGAATCCTATCCGCATTTTCTGGAACGTCAGTTCAGGGCTGTCATAGCCAGTGTCCCGCGGAGTGAAGCCGCGCCGTCGCGTCGCACCGATATCCTGGGTGACAATCTATGGATGCATCACTGGCTCGAAAACGCTGAAGTGGCCGGTGACTGGGCGGACGCAAATTACGGCGGGTTTGGCTTGTCGGTGGTGACTCCGCATCTGGCGCAAAGGTTTCCCAAGGAAATAGCCTTTGATTCTGACGGTGTGCGGGTGGCCTTGTGGTCGGGGCGCAGTGGCCGGGAACTGGATTTTCGGGCGGTGACCCTGGTGAACGAGTACTGGGGCCGATGGACGGAAAACCGCGGTCGGCCCAGAGGTCCTCAAAATTCTACGACGCTGGCTAAAATAACCAGTAACGCCCAGGGCGCGGCCCGTACGCACGACGTGTGGCTGCTGCCACATACCGGCGAGCCGTCGGATCAGATACTCAAGGCGCGCGCCAGCGCCGCTTCGTATCCGCCTTTGCTGCAGGCTGATCCGGTTTGGCTGTGCGCCACCGAAGCTTTCGGCTTCCCGATGCATCCGCAGGATCCGGAGCAGTTCCCGGAGACGGAAGATGCTTTGCGTGAACATTGGGATCGTGTGATGCACGGGCACAACCAGGGCTTGCGGCGCACCGGATTCATCGATTGGGGCGCCACCCAGACGCTCTCGCATGCCAACCGATTCTTCCGTCTGTTCCCCTCTGCTGACTACGGCTTCCGGGCAAGTTCCTGGATACTATACGCCCGCAGCGGCGAACGCCGCTACTACGATCTTGCCGTTCAAAACAAGCAATTCGTCGGCGATTGGCGAATCGTGCATTGGCCGGCCGGCAAAAAGCGCATGGGAGAACGACCCGCGGGTGACGCTACGACACCGATGTACTGGGGGGACGGTAGCGGCAGCGGCCTGTACAGCGGAAAAACCTTTATCACCCTGCATATGGATTATTATTTGCACGGCGATGAATATGGGCGGGAAATGATGCGCCTGGTCGGCGATGCCTACCGCAAACGCTGGGCGGAAGGTGATTTCGACGGGTCGTTTTCGTCACTGCGCACTTCATCCATGCTCTATATGCATACTTGGGACGAAACGTTCAAGGATATGGCCGAGCAGGCGGCAAACTTGTTGATGGATTTGGATAATCCGGTCGGCTTGAACGACAAAATCCGTTATGGCATCTATTATAAAATCAGTAAAGAGTGGATATGGCCGCTTTATCTTTATTATAAAGCGACCGGGGATGAGCAGGCGCGTGAAGTGATTCTGCGCGCCATGGATGATAAGTTCCGATTCTTTTATTCCAGTAATCAGACTTTCCGCCTGATTCTTTTCGCCGAGGCCTATAACTGGACGGGCAATCCGGCTTACCTGAGTTTGGTAAAACTGATGGTAGAGCAACCGTTCTTCAGCCTTTTTGGGCATAATTTTTTCCTGGGCGCGCCGTCGGCGCTCCATGTCATTGCCAACGCGGATAAACCGATAGCACCGTTCCCCGTGCTGGCCGTAACACGTATGCAGAATAGTGTTGTGACAAGTGACTTCACCGGTGTGGGAATCATGGAGCATACGTTCATCGAGGCGGATACCCTGCCGCCGATCCTGGTGCGCAAGCCGGTGGACAAGCCCGTAAACCTCAGTATCTATGTGCGTGTATCGGACGATATGGGTGAAATGACGGAGCCGGTGGCGGTAGTTGCCCGGCATAAGCCGGACGGTGGGAGGGCTGCTGTAGATAACGTTCATATTGTTAAACAGCAAAGGTTCAAGACCAAAAATCCGGGGCGCTGGCATCCGCGCCGTTGGCATTTTTATCTGACACTGCCGGCGGAGTTACCGGCCGGGGAATATGTAATCCAGTTTCCGGAGGCCGCAACGATCGTGGTTCTGGAAAGCGATGCGCAGGGTGTCAGCCTCGGGCGTGAGGGAGGATGAGTGCTGCCGGAATGTTCACTCGGGTGGAGCGGAATTCGTGAGAATTCCGGCGAAACGGGAAGACTCGGCTGGACCCCGGAATGTTCACACATTCCGCACCGGGAAGCTCCGGGAAGCCTCG
>JAIVGW010000366.1 GCA_020201415.1 Lentisphaerota bacterium | reverse complement strand
GCGTGGTGGTTGGGCTGATGCCGCTGATTCTGGCGGCGGTGATGTTCGTGATCGATCCGGTCATGATGCGTTCTTTTGTGCATTCGCCGCTGGGTATTTTCATGGTGCTGGCGGTGCTGGGATTGGAAACTGCCGGCGCCTTGATGATCCGCAAGATCGTTGCGATTGATGTGTAACTCCTGTTTGGAAAAATTATGATGACCGGGTGGGACAGGGAAATACTGATACTGGGTGCGCTCTGGGCGGTGTTTGCCGCCGTCTGGGGCCGTCACCTGGCTGCCTTGCTGCTGGAACTGCGCGCCCGCGGCCCCGGCGCCGGTCCGGTGCCTCTGGCGCATCACCTGCCCCTGCTGATGCGGGTGCTGATGCCGCTGACCTATTATCCGGCGCTGTATTTTCACCGGCCGATGTTCGCAAAACTGTGCGAAAACATTGAACGCCGGCTGACCACGGCGGGTTATGAAGACACCATCACCGCCCAGGAGTTTCTGGCCCTGTGTTTGCTGGTGCCGCTGGTCTGGGGTATTGGCCTGGCGCTGCTGGCGCTGTCACTGTTTGCGGCGTCGGAAGGCGGGGTGGGGGCGCGGGCGCTGGCTTTGTCGCTGGCGCTGCTGATCTGGATGGTGCTATATCCGCGCCTGTGGCTGAAGAACTCCATCATCATGCGCCATCGTCTGATTTTGCGGGCTCTGCCTTTTGTCATGGACCTCCTGACTATTTCCGTGGAAGCCGGTCTGGATTTCATGACTGCGATCCGCAATATTATCGAGCGGCGCAAACAGGATCCGCTGGTGGAAGAGCTGGGGCGGGTGCTGTTTGAAATCCAGTTGGGGAAGACACGCCGCGATGCCCTGCGCAACATGGCGCTGCGTGTTGACCAGCCGGATGTGCATTCGTTGATCACAGCCCTGGTGCAAGCCGATGAGATGGGCGTCAGCATCGGCGCCATCCTGCGTATTCAGTCCGACCAGATCCGCACTAAACGTTTTCTGCGCGCGGAGAAGCTGGCGCACGAGGCGCCGGTGAAAATGCTTTTCCCTTTGATTTCCTTCATATTCCCCGCAGTCTTCCTGGTGCTGCTGGGACCGCTGATCATTCAGATCTTTCGCCAGGGGATTTAAGCGCGCCGCGTTCAGTGCCGGCGCAATACGCGGGCGGCGTTGGCGCTGGTGTAGTGTGCCAGTTCTTCCAGTGTAGCCCCTCGCAGCCGGGCCAGGCATTCCGCGATCGGCCGCAACCGGGCCGGCTCGTTACTTCGTCCGCGGCATGGCTCGGGCGCCAGGAAGGGCGCGTCGGTTTCCAGCAGCAGCCGGTCATCTGGAACAGTCGCGGCGGCTTCCCGCAGGGATTGCGAGTTCTTGAATGTGACGATGCCGCTGAAACTGATGCAGAATCCCAGGGCCAACAGTTTTTGCGCATAGTCCGCGTTGCCGGTGAAGCAGTGCATAATGCCGATAGCGTCGGCCGGTCCCTGCCAGTTGCGGGCATGGTCCGACAAAAGCTCCAGGATTTCGGCGTCGGCCTCACGGCTGTGCACCAGCACCGGCAATCCCATCCCGGCGGCCAATTGCAGCATGGCCTGAAACTGGCGGCGGGGGACGGGATTGTCGCGCCGGCCGTAATGAAAATCCAGCCCGGTTTCGCCGATAGCCACGAATTCCGGCTTATGCAAAAGGTCCTGCAGTTCCCGCAAGGTTCCGGGATCCCAGGGCTGGTCGCGTCCCAGCGCGGCCGCGGCGTTGATCCTGCCGGGATAGGCCCGGGCCAGTTCCAGCGCAAGGTGGTTGGCGGTGGGCGTGCCGCCCACCGCCAGGATTTGCGTCACCCCGGCGGCTGCCGCCCGTTGGAGGCTGGCCGGGAGGTCCGCGCCCCCCGCCGCCATCAAGTCGAAATGGACATGTGTATCGGTCAGCATGGCGGTCCGATCCGCACCCAGTTGCCGTTGTCCGCTGCTTCGCGCGCGGCCAGCAACACTTCGGCAATATAAAGCGAGTCGGCGGTGGACAGCACCGAGGGTTTTCCATTGATGGCGGCTATTACCTGTCCGTGCATGGTCAGCGCTTCCGCCTGGCTGGTCAGGTCGCGCACGCCTTCGCTCCCGGAAATCAGGATGGTCCGGTTGTTGCGCATTTCAAGCTGCCCGGCAGTGCCGACAATCCGCAGCCGGTCGTCGCCGTGGGAAGGGGCGGGCTCTGGACGCAGGAAGTCGGCGTGTACCATGCCTGTGCCGCCGTTTGCCAGCCGGAAGAGGCTGACTGTATGATCCTCCATATCGGGATAGTCCCGGCGCGTCAGGTTGCCCTGGTGTCCCGTGACTTCCGTGAAGGGACAGCGTGTGCAGAACCACAGCGCATCGATGGCATGGCTGGCCACCCAGCCAATGGTGCCGCCATACATGGCGCGGTCGCCGTACCAGGCTGGGCGTTTGCCGCCGAACTTGTAGCTTTTCTGTCCCGTGGCCAGCACCACCTCGCCGATGCGGCCGGCTTGCACGGCCTGCTGAGCCGCCAGCACCGCTGGGCGGCAGCGGAACGAAAATTCGGTGAACAGCAAGCCGCCGGTGCGGGACGCTGTTTCCTTCAACTGCGCCAATTGGGCCCGGGTGGTGGCAATGGGTTTTTCGCAGAGCACCGGCACGCCGGCTTCCATGGCCGCCATTGCCCAATAGGCGTTGCGTTCATAGAGCATCGCTCAGGATGGGGCGCAGCTGCATATGTCCGAATCCGCCGATAAAAGCGATTTTCATTGTTGCCGTTTCCTTGTTGTTTAATGAAAGGTGTGGATATATTGGACCTTGCGCCTTGCCTGGGCGCCAAACCTGTTGTCTAACAACTTAACATTCCGGCCCGCGAAGATCAATCAGGAGATGCGCGGTTCGGCCCGCTTGACATCTTCCTGGCGATCTGGCAGGGTTTTTAGAATTGCGGGATGAAATTGTTGTTTTCATGGAGGTTGCGATGGCGGCAAGAGCTTGTAATGTTTTGTGGTTCATGACCGATCAGCATCGCGCCGATTGCCTGGGCTGCATGGGGCATCCTGCCGCGCAGACTCCCAATATCGACCGGCTGGCCGGCAAGGGTATTGTCTTTGATCAGGCCTTCTGCCAGTCCCCGGTCTGCATGGCCTCGCGGGCGGCCCTGCTGACCGGTCGTTACCCGGCGGCTGTGCGCGTGCGCGGCATGGGCATCCTGCCGCCGACTGAGACCACCTTTCCCGAGGTTTTTCATCTGGCCCCGCTGCTTTACGGTGAATTGCGCGGCCCCTATCGGGCGGTGCAGACCCTGCGCACTCCTGCTTGGAAACTGAACGTTTATCCGGACGAAGGCCGTCAATACGGCCAGCTGTTTGATCTGCATAATGATCCCGGCGAGACCAGGAATCTCTACAACAATGGCGAGTATCGCAATATTCGCGAAGAGCTGCTTTGGCGTCTGCTCAGCCGCACCCATAAAAACACCGATCCTCTGCCGCTCTTTCTGACACAGTATTGAAAAGGCGGGATAATAAGCCTTGATTATAGAAAACAGGTCCGGCATGATGGGCTTTTTTCATTATTGCCTATTACATCAGGAGGTTGGATATGGACAGGATCAGGCTGGTTCACCGGGATCATTTGAGCTGCGAGCCGATTTTAAGGCGTTGCCCCAACGGTGAGCTGGTTTGTGTTTCCCAGGTGGGTGGGTTGACCGAGCCCGCCCCGGAAAATCGCGTGGTGGTATTCCATAGCCGGGACAACGGGGAAACCTGGAGCAAGCCCTTCAGCATTTATCCCGAGGACGGACGCGCGGTCTATGCCACCGAGGTCATGCTGCTGGATGGTGTGCTTTACGCCTTCCTGACTTTGCATAACGGCAAATTTGTTGAATGGCAATGCACGACCATGCAAAGTTCCGACAACGGCTACACCTGGCAGGATATCGGCATCTGGCCGGGTCTGCCCAATTACACGTTTACGCGCGGAATGATTCGCCTGAAGAACGGCAACATCCTGATCCCCTATCAGCATTATCCTGTTTCAGAGGAGGAAAACGCGCGTCTGGTCCTGGAAAATCAAGGTAAAACCTATTTCCGGCACCGGGGCGTGCGAATCGGCCTCAAGGGGGAAAACCAGCCGAATTGGGCCTGGACCGAGCCGACGGTGGCGGAACTTTCCGATGGGACGCTGGTCATGCTGCTGCGTGTCTGTAAAACCGGCTGGTTATGGCGCAGCGTTTCCCGGGACGGCGGTGCGACCTGGAGCGCGGCCGAACCCACCGACATTCCCAATCCCTCCAATAAACCGAAGTTGATTGCCATGCCGCGCGGGCGGATTGCCTTGATCCATACGCCGAACAACCAGCCGGTCCACGGTTTGGCTGCGCGTAATCCGCTGGCCGTCTGGGTTTCCGATGACGACATGCAAACCTGGGGATACAAGCAGGTGATCAGCGATTTCCCGGGCGGGTTCTGCTACCCGGACGGCATCTGCGAGGGTGACGGCCGGCACCTCCTGTTCACGATTGAATTCAGCCGGTTCAACATCATCTTTGTTGACCATGAAGTGGACCTGTAGGCGCACGGCCCGCCCCGTCCGGCCCGCGCACACGCAAGCGCTTCCGGATCATTGGAGCGTGCAACAACCAGGATGTTAAGACCGCAAGGTTAGCCTGACGGTATCCGAAAATGGTTTCGGATAGGGGGGTCAGTGTTCGGTGTTCAGTCCGGCTGTCGAGTCCTGATATAGGTTGACACTTGGAAGGAGGTCCAAGTGGTCAAAAAGGCTATTATTAGGTATAGTGAAGCGTTCAAGTTGCAGGTTCTCCGAGAGTTTGACGAAGGGCGCTTTAAGACGCCGTCTGAGGCAGCGCGGACGTACGGGATTCGGGGCAACGGAACGATTGAGCACTGGGCTCGCAAATATGGCAAACAGCATTTACTAGGAAAGGTGATCAGAGTGGAAACACCAAAAGAGATCGATGAAACGAAGGCCTTACGTAAACGAGTACGCGATCTGGAGAAGGCCTTGGCCGATGCGCATTTGCGGGAACGGTTTGACGCGGCATATTTAAAGATCGCCTGTCGTACAGCGGGTATTACAGATGTCGAAGGCTTTAAAAAAAAACACGCTGGGAAACTGTGAACACAGTGATAGAGGGCGGTTCGCAGGCAGTCGGGTATAGCGTTGTGGATTTGTGTTCCTACGTGGGGATGAGCCGTCAGAACTACTATGCGGCACGCCGGTTGCGTAGGCGGCGCGAAATCGATGAGGACATGATTGTGGAACTTGTTAAACGTGAGCGTCGGCTGCAGCCGCGCCTGGGTGGACGCAAGCTGCTGCATCTGGTGCGTCCGGAGCTGCGGGAGGCTGGCGTGAGTATTGGGCGCGACAGGTTCTTCGAGGTGCTGGCAGAGGCGGATCTTCTGGTTGAACCGAAACCGAGCACGCCGCGGACCACCAACAGTCGTCATAGTTTGCCTGTGTTTCTTAATCTTATGACAGGCAAAACGTTGCGTATGCCGAACGAGGCGTGGGTAAGTGATTTGACATACATTCGCACTGACGAAGGGTTTATGTATGCTGCGCTGATCACCGACGCATATTCTCGTAAAATTGTTGGAGCGCATATTGGAGACAGCCTGGAAGCCCAAGGCTGCCTGCTTGCGTTGGACCAGGCTTTGAGAGAGTTGCCGGACGGTAAAGCACCTATCCATCATTCGGATCGCGGATGCCAGTATTGTTGCCACGAATACGTCGAGCGGCTTCAGTCGCGGGGGCTGCCGATTAGCATGACCCAAGTCATGCACTGCTATGAGAACGCGCAGGCTGAGCGGATAAATGGTATTTTGAAGCAGGAATATGAGCTGGATCGTACGTTCCGAACCAAGGCACAGGCCAGAGCGGCGTTTGAACAGGCAGTTTATCTGTATAATCACCGCAGGCCACATCTGCGGTTGAACTATCGCTTTCCGGCCGACGTGCACCAGGAGGCTGCATGAATCAAGCCCTTGCAGTTCAGTCCTGCGCCGCTGCGCTTCGCCCTTGGCCCTTCGGGCCACCCCTTCGGGGACGGGCTCCACGCAGCGGCGCAGGACCCCTGGAACACTCCGGAAGAGGTACGGCTCCCGTTGGGAGCATCCACCGTTACCGGCCATCCTATCGTATTTGGTAAAAAACATGTCAGTTAACAATCAGCAAAAGTGTCAAACGGAAACCAGGACTTGACATGTCGCACGCTCCATCAGGTTTTTCGAGGATCTGAATATCCAATATCCAACAAGGAATTTCCAACCGACCAAATAGGGGCGTATTTGCCTTGGATATTGGATATTCCTTGCTGTGCCTCGCC